>CAIRDL010000315.1 GCA_903877345.1 uncultured Oscillochloris sp.
CTGATCGACCGAAGCCCCGCCATGGGTAATACGGCCATCAACTGGGATGATTTCCCCCGCACTGACGACCAGAATAGCGCCCACCTGCACCGCGTCGAACGCCAGTTCACACTCGACGCCGTCCACCAGCGCCCAGACCGAACGAGGCTGCTGTCCAAAGACATTGCTCAGGCTCTTGCGCGACTGATCCTCAGCCTTAACTAGGGCATGCTCCGCCAGAAAGTAGAGCGCCGTGGAGAGTGCAGCGGCAAAGTAGTAGCCGGAGATGATCTCGCCGCCGAAGACAAGCACCTCGTACAACTGCAGCCGACGGTGTTTCTTCTCCTTGAATGCCCGGTAGGCGGTCTGGAGAATTGGAATGTAGAGGTAGCCAAGCAGCGCGCCGCCGAACACAATGAGCGGCGAGTGAACGAGAACCGCGACCCCGCTGATCGCCGTGGCCGCGAGCGCGACCTGAACGTGGTGGATGGCGGTACGTTCACGCTCGCTCAGCTCGAACTCCTCGCCGGTCAGCGCTGTTAGCTGCTGGCGGTGTGCATCTTGGAGGAGCGCGGGCGGCTTGAACCCCGTCAGCGCGGACGCCACCATCGCGGCAAATGACGTAGCTTGCACATGCTGCAATGGCTTGGGTGATCCCGGTCTGGGGGTTTGCGTTGCGGGTTGGTGTTGAGGCGTGTCTGCAAGCAGAGCCCCGAGCGTGGGCCTGGTGGCCCGGCGATAGTAGGCCCGTGCCCCAGTATAAAGGACACCCCCGGCGATGGCGATCTCAAGGAGCAGCATTGATGGATAAAACCTTCAGCGGGAGGTACGCGGCGTTCGGTCTGTTCAAATGTAGCAGAGAAACGCCTTAGTGGCAGCAACGTCACCCTACGCCGGAGCATGTGCCATCTGCCCCAGCCGCTTCCGGAAATCAAAGGCAGCCTTGCGATAGAAAAAGTAGCCCCAGAGGGCAAACGAAATGAGCAGAAATTTGCTCATCAGTATGTAGTTGATCACGAAGGCTCCGAGCGCCACAAGCTGCGTGCCGCGCTGGGCAACAAAGCGCTCGTCGTAACTCTCCTCGATCATCAGGGCCAAAAAATAGATGTCAACGATGAGGTCAAGCCACTTGATCGGCGCGAAGAGCAACGCACCCACCAGATTCAGACCAAACGAGACGGTCGAGAGGGTGTAGGTGGTATTGATCTCATGCTCCAAGGCGCGCTCAGTCGTCGCAGCGTTCTCGATCACCACCGCATAGGACTTCACCCGGCTGCCGTCACGTTGGATCAGCCAGACCGGCGTGCGAACCTCTTTGCGTCGCCGCAAGAAGCGTGCTCCGACAACCACAAGTCCGCCGGTGATCAGGATGGTTGTCGTAAGCATAGGGGCCTCGGTTCCTGGTAATGCCGCTCAACCAGTGTGTGGGCATAGACCCGGATCAGCCGGGGGAGCGTAAACCCGCCGGTTGTGGTGAGCAGCAGCGAGCGGCGTTGGAGGCGCTGGAGCGCACTCAGCAGTTCGGGGAGCGCTGCCGTGCGGGCGAGGGCCTGGTGCAGTTGGGGTAGCGTGAGGGTCTGCGGTGTCGCGGCGAGTCTCGTGATGATAGTCTGCTCAAGCATTTCCAGCGCGGCAAACTCGCTATCCAGTACCGTCCGAACTGCATCAAAAAGTGGAGCGTCGGCACCGATATACACCTCAAGGGTAGCGTGGCCCAGCCCTTGGATGATCCGGGCGGCAAGGTTGAGAAAGAGTGGCATCCCGTCATACTGCTCAATCAGGCGACTTTTAAGGATGGCGTTGCCCTTGAGTTCGTAGGGCACCAGGAGCATGTGTGCGGCATCAAGGGTCAGTCCCTCCAGGCAAAGCGAACGAGCCAGCTTGGTGGTGACCTCGAAGTAGGTACTGCATACGGGCAGTTCGCGCCCAACCAACAGCAGGCAACTCTGGTGTTCGCTCGCCACAATACCCTCGATCAGCCGCCAGATCGTCGCAAGCCCAAGACTGGCGAGACGCTCCACATCATCAAGCACGAGCAGACAGCGTCGCCGCCGTAGCTGATCGAGCAACAGTGCCTCACGCGCTTCCCGGCTTGTCGCCGCGTATCCCGGCACAAGCTGCTCAAGCCAATCGTGGAGCAGTTGCTCCACCGAGCGCATGTCACGGCAGGAGTGCCAGAGGATCTGCGGGTGATCTAGACCGTCCACCAGAGCCTGATCTGTGGTCTGGAGCAGCTGTGCGACATGGTGGGCCAGGGCGGTCTTGCCCGTACCAATCATGCCGGTGATCTGCACGAGGCGGCATTGCTCATTGGCAATCCAGTGCAGGAGACGGTGGAGTTCTTCTTCGCGCCCGTAGAGCGGCGGCAGGTCTGGCTGACCCGCCTGCATGGCGGCAAGCTTGAGCGGTGCTGGCGGCGGCTCCTGTTGCAACCGTACCACACTCGCTCCTACCGCGTGCACCAGTTGGTCGCCGCGTGATCGGTGCAGCGGGAGCCCGGCCTTGATCCGCGCATACGCGGCGTTGGTCTCCAGGGTAGGCTCGACGCCGAACTCGCTGGAGAGCACCTGCCGACAGTGCTCATACTGCCGCAGCGCCCGGTCGCGCTCACCGGAAGCTGCCAATAGCGCCATCTGGAGTTGGTGCGCCTTCTCGTACCAGGGCTCAAGTTGGAGCAGGCGCTGGGTGGCCGCAAGGCCCTGCTGATACATGGCTTGGGTGAGCGCGTCCTCGACGAAACTAACCAAGCCGCGCACGGCCAACAGATGCAGGCGGTCGCGCTGGCCGATCATCCACTCCTCAAAGGCCGGGGCATCAGACACATAGAAGCCCGTCAGAAAATCACCACCGTAGAGGGCGAGTGTCTCGCTCAGGGCTGACCGCTTCAGGTTGCGCCAGTCACCTGTGAAGGTCGCGCCGAACTGTGCGACATCAAGCCAGACGTGGGGGGTGTGGTTGAAGCCTAGCGTATGTCGGGTGATGGTTAGATGCGGGCCAAGCAGCGCCCGCAGGGTGGGCAGAATATTCCGCAGATTCTTGCGCGCCTGGGCATCAGGCATCTCGGCCCAAAAGAGACTCGCCAGTTCATCGCGCAAGTGGGTACGCCCGGTCGTCGCTAGGTAGAAAAGCAGCGCCAGCGACTTCTTGCTTGTAAGCGCGCTGAGCAAAGTCCCATCAAGGCGAACTTCGGGTGGGCCTAAAAGTCTGAGTTGGAGCATAGGTTCTAGAGGAGTTGCGCTGTGAGGATCACAGTTGCAACTAGCGTAAGGCTAAAGATCAGCCTGGTGGTGAGTTCAACCCATACCGCGAGCAGCACGCGATGCGCGCTTCGCAGCCATTGGCTGCTCAGTGCGGCGAATAGGCAGAGCAGCACGAGGCCAAAGAAGACGTAGAAGAGCTTGCCGATCTCAATGGTGTAGCCGAGGACGCCTAGCTGACTGGTCAGCGCCATGAGCGCCATGATCCCGCCGAGCGCGGCGGTCAACGCGCTAAGTACTTTCATTTGCACGAAGCTGCTGGGGAGGAAGAGCGAGCCAAACAGCACCAGACTCATGATGAGCAGGGGCAGCACGGTGTTCGTGAAGGCATCGAGCGTCCGTCGCTCCAGTTCAACCGTCAGCACCACGCCCGAACGCGCCAGTTGTGTACCCAAGTCGCCACGGGCCGGGTCGCCAAGGGTCGAGTTGATACGCAGATGTTCGCGCTGTGCGTTAGCGCTGAAGGCCGTCCACTCGCTCAGGGTACGGAAGGCATCAGGCGCGGTGATCGCGAGTTGCCCTTCCGCTGCGGCAGGTGTGGCCGCTGCTACCCCCGCCTGCGGATCAAGCACATAGACCACCTGCTCGGCGGTCGCGTTGGGGTTAAAAAACGAAAGCGCGAGGCGCTGGTGATCGAAGGGGAAGCGCCGCAGATCAACCTCAGCGCGAAACTCGCCCTGGATCCGCCAGAGCCGGTACGCGGTGCCGTCTTCCAGCACCCGCTGTTCAAGCGGCTGGTCTGGGGCAAAGTTGCTGCTGAGCAACGCAGGGAAGTACAAACTGGTCGGGTTGACGCTGCCGGGGTCGGCGGTCTGGGCGAAGCGCAGCCAGAGGTAAAAGTCGGCGGTGAAGCGCGAACGGGCCATGTCAGCCTGGGGGATTGCGTTGAGGTAGACCCCGGCGAAGACCAGTTGCTGCATGCGGGCGTAGCGACCGGGGCTGAGCTCAAAGACGACACCGGAGCTCATTTCAGCCGGGTCGGGGGCCGGAACGGCGACGATCTGGATCGGGGCTGAGGCAAAGCGCCCTTGGTGGAAGCGACCAATTCTGATCGCTAACGGGCGACCCCGACTCTCATCAAACCAGAAGGGGCCGAGCAGCCCCGGCAGGGCCTTGTCCGGGTGGTTGAGGCTACGCAAATAGGTCGCGACCGCCGCCCGTTGGGTCGGCAGATCGTGGCTGACGGTTGGGTCGGTCAGGGTGGCCCGCGCCGCAGCAACCGCCAGGGTCGCCGCGTCGTAACCGGCAACCGCCGACCAGTCCGGGTCGTGGCCAAAGCGAACCCGGAAGCGCTCGGCGAACGCCAGGATGGCGGCGTTTGCCGAGTCGAGAATCATGGGGGTGAGTCCATAGAGCGTATCGGTAAAAAAACCGGGTTGTGATTGCTCTTCAGGTTGACTCTTCACCAACTCGTTGAAACCAGCTTTGCCGAAGGAATCGCCCCCTAGAAACGGCCCGGCAACCCCAAGTTTCCGCAGGGCGACCAGCAAGCGGGCACCTTGGCGATCCAGCGTGAGCAGCACCACCGGCGGCGGTGGCGCTGCCTGGGCCACTTGTCGCGCCATTTGGTCGGCCTGCGTCTCATCGGTGAAGACATAGTAGTCGGCCTGGAGCCCCAGCGCGGGTGCCGCACGCTCAAACCCTTCGCGTAGGGTCTGGCCGTAAGCCGTATCAACCACAAAGACCGCCGCCCGTTTTTGGCCCAGCACCCGCACCAGATAGTTTGCCAGCAACTCGCCTTCGTCGCTATTCTTGAAAAGCACCCGGAAGGTTGTCTGGCTCACCGTGATCTTATCTGAGGTTGCGTTGGTGGGCAGCGAAGCCATATCCGCCTTGGCGTAGACCGGCCCCGTCGCTAAGGCAGTGGTACTAAAGGCCGGCCCTAGCACCAACGCCGCCGGACTCGCCACGATCTGCTCGGCCAAGCCCCGCGCCAACTCATCACTGCCCTGGTCATCGTAGGTCGTGAGCTTGAAGGGCGGCCCAGTGCCGCTGGCGTTGGCCTCTTCGATTGCCAACTGGATGCCCTCGGCGGGCGGCAGACCGCTCTGGGCCGCCTCGCCACTTACAGGCAACTGCACCGCGAGCGTAATGCTCGTCTCGCTCTGAACCAGGGTTTGGATTTTGGCGCTGTTGGCGCTGAACAGGCTTCCGCCGCCGATGACCACCAAGGCCAGCAAGGCCACCAACAGCCCAAGCATCAGGCGGCGGCTGGGGCGTTTAAGCCGCAGGCGTGTGCTGGTGGGCCGCCCCACAGGGTTAGTTGCTCGCTGTGCCGGCAACCGGCCCGACCGGGCGGGCTTTGCCTTAGCCGTGAACAGCGGCAGCACCGCAACGTTCGCCCGTGAGCGCCTGAGGCGCAAACCAAACCTCCGGGCGAGGAAGCCGCCAAAGACCACGCCGCAAACCAGCGCCAGCACACCCGTGATGAGCAACAAATCCATTCTCTACCTTAAAACAGGCGGGTGTCCCCTGTGGTCACCAGTTCAAGCGAGATGAGCGGGAGGCCCAACTGGCAGAGTTGGTTGAGCACGCCCAAGTTCATGCAGCCAATATCAGTTACCCAAGCGTAAACGCTTGGCTTGTCTCTGGCGCTACCAATCCCGTTCTTCGACTGGCATCCGAGACGTATGGCCTACTGACAGAGGCCCTGTCGGGCGAACCCGACAGCGGGTGCATGTCCAATGGACATGACCTTGAACCTTATTACCCGCCGCCGGAGGTTTCCCCGGCGGAACGCTCTAGGTTCAGTTGTTTATGTGCGTTACGAACCGTCTCCACCGGCGAACCGACTGCGTACCTTTGCACGCGGGCAAGGGTACCATAGGTGGTGGTTTAGCACAATTCAATGAGCTAAAGCCGC
>CAIRDL010000316.1 GCA_903877345.1 uncultured Oscillochloris sp.
CGCGAACCTTGTCTAGAGACGCAAGATATTGCGTCTTTACATCTTGCGTCTCTACCGCTCAGCGATCTCACGCAAAGCCGCAAAGCCGCAAAGCGCATGGGGCAAGTTTCAATTCAGCGATCTCACGCAAAGCCGCAAAGCCGCAAAGCGCATGGGGCAAGTTTCAATTCAGCGATCTCACGCAAAGCCGCAAAGCCGCAAAGCGCATGGGGCGGGTTTCAATTGTAAGGCATGGTTCAAATCAGCTTTACCGTTTGGGCAAATACACCACGTCCTGTTGCGGCAAATCTACCATCTGCAACATGCCTCACACCCCGAAGCACCCGTGGACGGCCCCTTGCAGGCCCGCCAGCCACGCCGCCCCGTTCATTGGGCGACGCCCCGCCGGATGCACTTCACGCAGCGCTAGGGCCCCGGAGCCGGTTGCCACGAGTGGTGCCCCTGCCTCCGTGCGACCCACCAGCGTCCCTGGTGCGACAGCGCCCGACCAAGCGGCATGTACTGTCGCGGCGTTGATGCGTAGCCCCTGGCCCTGCCACGTTGTCGTCGCCCCCGGCCACGGGTCATAGGCGCGTATCATTCTTTCGATGACCAAGGCTGGAAGCGCCCAAGCAATCTGCCCGTCCGCTTTTTTCAGCAAAGGCGTCACCGTGGCCTGACTATGCGCCTGGGGTTGCGGCTCCAACGCCCCGGCGGCGTAGCGCGGCAAAACTTCAACCAACAACTGCGCCCCTAAGCGAAACAAGGCGTCGGTAAGCGGGCCAGCCTGTGCGGTGGGCGGCAACGGTACCACGACCTGCGCCAACAACGGGCCGCTGTCCATGCCGGGATCGAGGCGCATCACACTTACCCCGGTCTCCTGATCGCCCGCCAAGATGGCTCCCGCCACCGGCGTTGGGCCACGGTGCAACGGCAACAGCGAAGGGTGGAGGTTCAGGTAGCCCAACGGCGGCAGCGCCAGCACGTTTTTTCGCAGCAGTTCGCCATAAGCGGTTACGACGCCCACTTCGGGGTTGAGCGCCGCCAACTGCGCGACGACCGCCGGGTCGCGCAACGTTGTTGGTTGGAGTACCGGCAAGCCACGGGCTACGGCGGCCTCCTTCACCGGGGGCGGGCTCAGCCGCCCACCGCGCCCTGCGGGCCGGTCGGGCTGCGTGACCACCGCCACAATCGTGTATCCGGCGTCCACCAAGGCGACGAGCGGGTGAACAGCAAAGGCGGGACTTCCCAGAAAAATCAGTCGCACCGGTGTCTCCCTGTACAGCAACACATTGCTGGCCTATAGTATAATCGTTTCGCCTGCGGCCCACCCACATTCAGCAGAGGGACATATGGACGCACTGCTCTTCGATGGCACCTTGCGTTTTACCCACGACTATCCTGAACCGCGTCTCTTGCCTGGCGAGGCGCTGATCCGTACCCATTTGGCTGGCGTTTGTAACACCGACCTCGAGATTACCTACGGCTACATGGGCTTTCGCGGTGTTCTTGGTCATGAATTTGTGGGTACAGTCGTTGCTTGTGCCGACCAAGGATGGCTCGGGCGGCGCGTTGTGGGCGAGATTAACGCGGCCTGTCTGGTCTGCGCGACCTGTCGCCGGGGCGATCCTACCCACTGTCCGCAGCGCACCACCCTGGGTATTGACCGGCGCGACGGGGCGATGGCTGAACTGGTCGCGCTGCCCATTGCTTGCCTGCACGCCGTACCCGAACATGTGCCTGATGAGGCGGCGGTCTTCGTCGAGCCGCTTGCTGCGGCCCTCGAGATTCTCGAACAGCATTTCGTGCGGCCCACCGAGCGCGTCGCTGTCATTGGCGATGGCAAACTGGGGTCGCTGATTGTCCAGGTGCTGCGGCTGACTGGCTGTGACGTAACGCTCGTCGGACGGCACCCAGAGCGTTGGGGCTTGTACCAAGGGGTGCGCTGCACCACCGCCGATACCCTCAGCGACGAGCGTTTCGACTTTGTGGTGGATTGCACCGGCCAACCCGCTGGTCTTGCCACGGCGCGTAGCCTCGTGCGCCCACGGGGACGGTTGTTGCTCAAAAGTACCTTCCAAGCCCCTTCCAACCTCGACCTGACCATGCTTGTTGTGGATGAAGTGCAGCTCCTCGGTTCCCGCTGCGGCCCCTTTGCGCCCGCACTTCGTCTGCTCGAACGCGGCTTAATCGAAACCGCGCCGCTGATCAGTGCCCGCTATCCCCTCGCCGAGGGGTTGGCCGCTTTTGCTGCCGCCCCCGGAACCATGAAAGTTCTCTTGCAGATCAGCTAGGGGCAGCGGGCATCAGGAAGCAAGCGGTGCGCCCAATTCTTACCGGGGAAACTATGTGCTACATCAGCCATTTACTGACTATCAGCGGGGTTTGATCTACACACTCCCCACCATTCTCGTCGGTGACGACGACACGAACTTCTGTCGGCTGTTGACGATGCTGCTCACCAACGCTGGCTATCGTGTACTCACGGCGCACGACGGCCATGCTTTGGTGCGCTTGGCGCAGGAGGAGAGGCCCGATCTGTTGCTGGTGGATCTGATGATGCCGCAACTCGACGGCTATGAGGCGCTCCGGCAGTTACGCAATGATACGCGCACGGCCCACATCCCGATGATCGTAGTCACGGCGCGGCTCGCCCCTGCCGATTTAGTCAG
>CAIRDL010000317.1 GCA_903877345.1 uncultured Oscillochloris sp.
ACAGAAGCGGATTCGTGGGAAGTGTCCGTTGGAACTGGCCGGCTACGACGTGAGCACGGTGCCGATGGCGCAGATCTGCCGGGGGCAGGTGCTCGACTGGCCGCCGGAGGGGTTGGGGGAGGTAGTCCCCAAACGGTAACGCTCACCCCGCTGGCCCATCGCGTCCCTCGTTCGCTATGCTATACTCACGCGGCACTACCGCAAAAGGCACGCTGTCACCCTGAGCGAAGCAAAGGGTCTCGGCATCCATAGTGTCCGCCGGGACGCTTCGCTGCGCTCAGCGTGACAAGGCTCACAGCATGCCTTTTGCTCTATTGCCTCACACGCATTCTACCGCAAACGCTGTTGGAGGCGTCATGACTCGTCTGCGCGCCGAACTGCTTGCCTTAGCCGAAGCCTTGGTCAACTACGAGTCGCCAAGCAGTGCAAAGGCGCATTGCGATCTGTTGGCCGATCACATCGCCGAGCGCTTCGCGCCCCTGGGGACGGTCGAGCGCTACGCCAACCCGACGGGCGGCGACCATTTACGCGTGAGTGTGGCCGCTCCCGCCGCCCCGCCCGCTGCTCAGCCCGCCTTGATTCTCTGCCACTACGACACGGTCTGGCCGGTGGGCACCTTGGCGGATCGCCCGTTGCGCGTTGTGGGCGATACCGCCTATGGCCCCGGGCTTTATGATATGAAAATCAGCATCGCAATGGCCGAATTGGCCTTACGCACGCTGCGTGAGACGGGACAGCCCCTGGCGCGGCCCCTTACGCTGCTCTTCACCGCCGATGAAGAGATCGGTAGCCCCACGTCACGGGCGCTGATTGAGCAGACGGCACAGGCGTGCGCGCATGTGCTGGTGCTTGAACCGCCGGTCGAGCGCACAGGTGCGCTCAAGACGGCGCGCAAAGGCTGTGGAGCGTTCACGCTTGACCTGCGCGGGCGGGCGGCGCACGCTGGCGTTGAACCTGAACAGGGCCGCAGCGCCGTGACGGAACTGGCCCACCAAATCCTTGCACTCAACGCCTTGGCTGACCCGACCTGCGGCACCACAGTGAATGTGGGCGTGGTCAAAGGCGGCACCGGGCGCAATGTCGTGCCCGCCGAGGCGCAGTTGGAACTGGATGTGCGCGTCTGGACGCAGGCGGAGGCAGCCCGAATGGAAGCGGCTTGCCACGCCCTGACGCCCGTCACCCCGGAGGTGCAACTGGTGGTGCGCGGCGGTTTTAATCGCCCGCCAATGGAATCTTCGCCCGCCAGCGCGGCGCTTTTTGCGCGGGTGCAGGCCATCGGCGCTACGCTTGGCCTCACTTTGGCTGAAGGCCGCACCGGCGGCGGCAGCGACGGTAATTTCACCGCCGCACTGGGCCTCCCGACGCTCGACGGTCTTGGCGCTCCGGGGCAAGGTGCTCACGCGACCCACGAGCAGGTTGATCTGCCTGGTGCGCTGACGCGACTGGCGCTGCTGACGGCGCTGTTGGAGCGCTTGTGACGCGGCCACTGGTTATGCTTGTGTTGGCTGCAGCCAGCTTTCTCGCCGCCCAAGGCACCGGCATCCGGCTCTTCTTTCACCTGAGCTACCTGCTCCTCGCGCTGTTGGCGCTTGCGCTGCTTTGGGCTTGGCTCAACCTGCGTGGCCTTGCGGTCGAGCGTGAAACGTTAACCCAACGCGCCACCGTCGGCGAATACGCCCGCGAGCGGATCAGCCTCCAAAATCGCTGGCTGCTCCCCAAACTCTGGATCGAACTGCGCGACGAGTCGGAGTTGCCCCAACACGGCGCGGGCTTCGTCGCTTCGCTGGGCGGCGGCGAACGCGGGCGCTGGCTGGTACGCACGCTCTGTACGCGGCGGGGGCGGTTCCGTCTGGGGCCAGCCGTCCTCTTCAGCGGCGACCCCTTCGGGATTGTACGCCTGCGCCGCCGCATTCCGTCCACCAGCGAAATCCTGGTCTACCCGCCGATGGTCGCGCTGCCCACCTTCACGCTGCCTGGGGCCGATTTGCCGGGCGGGCAGGCCACCCACGCCCGCACATTTAACGTTTCGCCAAATGTCTCGACGGTGCGCGAATATGCGCCGGGCGACAGTATGAACCGTATCCACTGGCGCTCAACCGCCCGCACGGGCCGCTTGATGGTCAAAGAGTTTGAGCTTGACCCCAGTGCCGAGGTTTACTTGGTGCTTGATATGCAGGAACGGGCCGTCGTGCGTGCGCCGCAGCTTACGGTGCCTGTAGGCGACGAACGGACGCTTGGCCCTTGGTGGGCGCGTTCGCCGCAGCTGCGTCACGAACTGACGGCGAGTCTCGACAGCACCGAGGAGTACGCGGTGATGGCGACCGCTTCTCTGGCGCGCACGCTGTTGGGCCAGAACCGAGTGCTTGGTCTGGTGGCGTGGGGCCAACACCACGAGGTCATTCCCGCTGAGCGTGAGGCGCGGCAGTTGTTCAAAATCCTTGAGGCGCTGGCGGTGTTGCGCGCCGAAAGTGCCCAGACGCTCGCCGAGGTACTGGTGGCCGAAAGTTCGCGTTTTGGGCGGCACTGCTCACTGGTCGTCATTACTGCATCGCTGGACGAACGCTGGGTCGCCGCGCTGCAACAGCAACTCCACCGGGGCGTCAGGGCGGTGGTGCTGTTCGTAGACCCGCAGAGCTTCGGGGGTTGGCGCGACCCTGAGCCGCTCTTGCGCCATTTGGCGGAATTGCGTGTGCCGACGTACCGCCTCAAACAAGGGCAAAACCTTGCCGAGGCGCTTCAGTCTCCGCTGAGTATGGGCGCAGCGGTGGTGTACCGTGCCTAGCGCAAATCTGCAAGCTACAATCTGCAATCTGCAATCTGCAATCTAAGACATGGTTCGTGGGTGCTTTACAGTTTGCAGCCGACTCCGCCCTCACCCCCTGCCCCTCTCCCGCTTGCGGGAGAGGGGCGATTTCGCAGCAGTATGCGTTCGGCTCCCTCTCCCGCAAGCGCATACCCTTACCCAAAACATGCTTCCTGAGTCGAGAAGCATACGGGCGGTCGGCCAACGGCCTCTGTACTGCGCCTTCATGCACGAGCGACGTTGTAACAGCCCTGATGAGGCAAGCTGTCCGCAGCCTATCAAACTGGCTTGAATGAGGTGGGAAAGCTTCTTGCGGGTGCGGGAAAACTTTTGTCAGGGGATGGCGAGAAGCTTTCAGGAGCGCGCTGGAAGCTTTCAGGAGTCA
>CAIRDL010000318.1 GCA_903877345.1 uncultured Oscillochloris sp.
GCGAGTCACGAATTAGAAGTTCTAGGAAGGAATTAGAAGTTCTAGGAAGGAATTAGCGCCCGCGAGTCACGAATTAGAAGTCCTAGGAAGGAATTAGAAGTTCTAGGAAGGAATTAGAAGTTCTAGGAAGGAATTAGAAGTTCTAGGGGACGTGGAAATTTTTAAGCATCCCAACACCATGTCATGCTGAGCGTAGCGAAGCATCGCTCCCGGCTTCCTGGCAGACCCTTCGCTGCGCTCAGGGTGACATGATGCTCGCAATGGGATACTTAAAAAGATCCGCTTCCCTCTGCGGCTTCGCGGCTTCGCGTCCTATCGAGAACCCCGCTCTGACGCTAAGGCGCAAAGGCGCAAAGATACCAATTTTGACGCTAAGGCGCAAAGATACCAATTTTGACGCAAAGGCGCAAAGGCGCAAAGATACCAATTTTGACGCAAAGGCGCAAAGGCGCAAAGATCTGAAATTGCTTTGCGTCTTTGCGTCGTATCGAGAACCCCGCTCTGACGCTAAGGCGCAAAGGCGCAAAGATCTGAAAATTCTTCGCATCTTCGCATCTTCGCGTCTTCGCGTCTTTGCGTCTTTGCGTCTTCGCGTCAACCGTCACGTCACTCCTCTTCCCCCGCATCCCGCCCCAGCCGATACTTGAGGTCGTAGTTGATGATGAAGTCCAGTTCTTCATCGGTGAAGCCGTAGTGCGCCGCTAAGACGCGGTCTATTTCGTCAAGCACTGGCTTGGCTTTCCCTACGTCAAAGTTCACCTCATCGGTGCTAATAATTTCTCCTCGACGGGAACGTGTCGTCTGATGACGATAGTAGACAGCTAACAGGTGCTGCTCAAGTTCTGCAAATCGTTTGAAATCAGCCTTCGCACTATCAAAAATTGGAAGCTCTAGGACTTCGCGTGAGACAACATCCATACAATTTGAATTGGTGATCCAGTACCAATAGAAGAGTTGGCTGTTAAGCAGGGTGAGCACGACCGGACGTAATTGCGTTGGAATCGTGACGGGCTTGTAATGCGACGAGAGCTTTTCAAGCAACGCTTTACGCCAATAGCGACCACCCGAGTGATAGTAAATCTGGGAACCCTGACGTGAGACAAGATCCTTGATTTTGTGCCCATGACTGTGCATTCTTTTGAGCATGGACACCTCGATTGGTGAACCAATCTTTGGTAACGGGTTCACATGACGATCAATCATCAAATATTGGGTGTACATGAGCTTTTCAAACAGAAATGCGCGGTCACTCGGTTCGCCACTGAACCACCGATAGTAGGTCGTAGAGAAAATCTGGGGCTGATCGGTGGCTTTGTGAAGCAGTGTGATGGTCAGGTTCATATCAACACCGACAAAGAGCTTGCCCGGCCTGACCGCATAGTGACTGTGATATTGTGTGTATCGTCCATACAAGTTCTGTAATGATGCCATTCCTTCAGTGGAAACTGAAGCAATAGGCACAATAACGCCAAATCTCCCATGGTGAGCGAGCAGGGTCAGTGAGCGCTCGATGGCAAACGCATACAAGTTGTTACTCGCTTCGGTTCGATACCCAAAAACCCGGTACTCATTTCTTACCTTGCTATACCCCACATACGGCGGATTGCCCACAATCACATCGAACCCGCCTTCGCTCAAAATCTCGTAGAACGCCGTAAACCAATGGAAGGGCTGGGTGTTGTAACTGCCGTCAGCCTCCCGGCGGATCTGGCCGATCTTCGCCATTGAGTCGTCCATGTCCGCGTTGAGGCCGTTGAGCCGCGTGCGGATCTGTTCGCGGGCGGTGCGGCCTTCCGCTGCCGAAGGGTTGAACTGAAGTTGTGCGTTGCGATAGCCCGTCAGTTCGCGCTGCACCGCCCGAATCTCCTCCAACTGCTTCTGCTGGCGCGGACTCAGCCCAAAGCCACTGCTGCTGTAAATCAAACCAATCTCCTCGGGGCGGGCGTAGCCGACCAAGCTGTTGCCAGCGCGGATGTTGAAGTCAATGTCCGGCAACGGCTCAATCTGGTGCGCCTCGTCCAAATCAGCCACCATCCGCAGGAAGAGCCGCAGCTTACAGATTTCGGTCGCCTCGGCCATCAGATCCACGCCGTAGAGATTTCGCACCACGATGCTCTTGGTGATGAAATAGTCGCGATTTGCGTGGGCCTCCGCCGCAGCAAGCACGGGTGCCAACGGCAGGTGCGCGGTCTGGTTCGTCGCAAGCAAGGTCTCCATCCGGTCAAGCACCGCCTCATAGATCGGTTTGAGCACGCGCAGGGCGGCGAAGAGAAACGCCCCTGACCCGGCGGTTGGGTCGAGGATGCTCAGGGGCAGTTTGCCTTGCTGCGGATCGCCCGCGAGGGCGAGGTAGAGGCGATAAACCTGCACGGCGTCAAGCTGCGGAATGAGGTCGGCGATGAGCGCCTCCAGGTCGAGGTTCGCCGTCACGGCGTCATTGATGGTGGCGAGGCGACCGGCCTGCGCGTCAGCCACCAGTGCGGCGACGCGGGCGCGACGGGCCGTGTGTTCGCGCTCAGTCTCGGTGGGCAGCAACTCCTCCTGACGCAGCGCCGGGTAGAGATAATTGGCACTGGTGCGCGGCAAATCAAGCGGGGCCAACGTGAGCTGCGCCTTGTCAAAAAGAGCGGGAATGATGGTGCTGCGGCAGATATAGCCGGTGATGTCGTCGCGGGTATAGTAGGCACCCATCTGCTTCTGGTTGATGTACTTCTCAAAAATATAGCCCAGCACATCGGGGTCAAGCTCACGGTCGCTAGTACCGGGCCGCTCGCTGAGATGCCAGCGCCAGAGGCCGAAGAACGCCAGGAGCGCAGCGAAGGCGCTGTCGGGGATGTCAAGCGCCTCGCCGTACTGCTCTTCAATGGGGTGCGGCAGGAACAGACCACCGTTGAGATAGGGAATGGTGCCGAGCATCTGATTCACCTGCGCGCCGCGCTCGTGCGCTTCCAGGGCAAAGCCTTGGAAGAAGAGGACGCGCAAGAAGCCCCGGTAGTAGCGGTCTGGGCCGAGGGTGGCCTTACTCCAGGCCAAGCGCTCGCGCAGATAGTCGGGGTTGTGGTTGAGGAAACCCTTGCCCTGGATAAAGGCGATGAACATCAGCCGGTTGAGCATCACCGAGACGTACCAGCGCTGGTCGCTTGCGAGCGGAATACCGACGAGAAACTGTTGGAACGCCTCGCGCTGGCGCTTGAACGCCTCATAAAACTGCTTGGTGACGCTCTCGACATCGAGATTTTTGGCAACGCGAGCCGTGACCTTCGAGATTTCGATGCGCCCTTGGGCATCAAAATCATCAATCGTGAACGCGATGCCCTGGAGCTTCTGGATGAGGAACTCGCCGCTGTCGCCACGCCGATAGATGAACTCGCGCACGCGCCGCCCCTGGTGGCCGCGCTTGACCCACTGGATGACCGCCACATGCTGCGCGGCATCCTCAAAGACCAACAGGTGTTCGACCTGGGTGCGGCGCAGGCGAGTCTCCAGCGCATGCCGCAGCGGACGGGGCGGCAGCACCCCATCGGCACGGCGCACCACATAGATCTGCATCCCGCCGGTATCGGCGATGGGCGTGAGGGTGTAGGGCTGGCCGTCAAGCAGCTCAACGCGCAGCGTGTCGGTCGGCTTCGTCCACTTGAGCGAGGCGCGGAAGACGCCCGCCCAATCGAATGTCTGGACGGCGGCGCGGAGGTGGGTGAGATTGACGGGCATCGTAGCGACTCCCTAATTTGACGCAAAGGTACCAGTTTTGACGCAAAGGCGCAAAGGCGCAAA
>CAIRDL010000319.1 GCA_903877345.1 uncultured Oscillochloris sp.
GCGGTCAGCCCGCGCCGCCGCGTCAGCCAGTTCCTGCTCGCTGGCCTGCTCGACAATGCCGTTGAAGCGTTGGAGCGTGCTAATCGCTCGATTGATACTTACGGGGTTGCCGATCTGAATGGCGGAAGCTGCCGTGGGTTGCGCCGTGATCGGCACAAAGTCCCAGTTTTGCAGCGAAGCGCGGTAAAGCGGGTTGGCATTTTCGGCTTGGGCACAGACGAGACGGGGCAAACGGTTGATCAGCCCCAGGTCGTGCATCATCAGCAAGCCTTTGCCGAGTGCAAAGATGTTGCCGAGATTGCCGCCGGGAATGACAATCCAGTCCGGGATTTCCCAATCGAACTGTTGCACAATCTCGATCCCGACGGTCTTCTGGCCTTCGATCCGCAGGGAGTTGAGCGAGTTGGCGAGGTAGAGGCCGCTGTTCGGGTCGGCGGTAAGCTCACGCACCACACGCATGCAGGCGTCGAAGTCGCCGTCCATCGCAATCACTGTCGCACCGTGGGCAATCGGTTGCACCAACTGGGCCGTGCTGACCTTGCCTTTGGGTAAGAAAACGATGGTGGGAATGCCAGCAGCCGCCCCGTAAGCGGCCAGGGCTGCCGAGGTGTCGCCCGTCGAGGCGCAAGCGATGGCGCGGATGGGCTTGCCTTCGCTGATCATCTGCTTGACCACGCTCACCAGCACGGTCATGCCAAGATCTTTGAAGGAGCCGGTGTGACTCACGCCACACTGTTTGATCCACAAATCCTCTACGCCCAGGTCATGCCCAAGCCGTTCGGCCCAATAGAGGTTCGAGCCACCCTCGAAGGTGCTGACGATATTCTCATCGGCAAGATCCGGGCACACCCACTCTTTTTTACCCCAAACGCCCGATCCATAGGGCCAAGTCGTTCGCATCCAACGGCTCTCAAAGCGTTGCTTCCACTCGGCGGCGCTCTGCTGACGCAGGACCTCCAGATCGTGTTGCACCTCTAACAAACCCCCAGATTTTGCATAGTAGACCACCTCGGTCAGAGGATAACGTTCAGCGGGATTGTCTTGGGCAACATACCAGGCTTGCGCACCCATCGTCAGCGTCCTTTCCGCACTCAGACCTACCGGGGGGAGATTATACCAGCTTGACAGCCGCGCTAGTTCAGGGTATAATTAGAACATAAAGTCTAAATGGCTCGTGCTATAATCGCTCGCAGTGGTTGCCTGGCCCATCTGCTCTAGATCCTGCAAAGGAGGCCCGCGTTGATGCGCCATGTGCGCGCCCTCATGCTGGGCATCGCCCTAATGGCTCTCGTGGTCGCCTGTGGCGGGTACATCGCCCTGAGCGAAATCCGAGCAGCGGCGGCGGCGAGCGGCGACCCCGTTGCGTTCGTCGTTGCGCCGGGCGATAGTACCGCCGCCATCGCGACCAAGTTGCGCGCTGCGGGTCTCATCCGTCAGCCGGCTCTTTTTACTTTGCTGGCCCGGATGCAAGACCTCGACGGCAAGCTCCAGACCGGGCGCTACATCCTCAGTCCAACCATGACGATGAGCCAGATCTTTGTCGCGTTGCAAAACAGCCGGATCACCGAGACTGCCGTCACCTTGCCTGAGGGTCTGCGTTTGGAAGAAATGGCGGCGTTGCTTGAGCAGGCGAGCATCGTAAGCGCTGACGCCTTCCTTACCGCCGCCCGCAATGGTCAGCGCTTTCGCAACGACTACTTCCTGCTCGCCACGCTGCCCGACGGAGCCAGCCTTGAGGGCTATCTCTTCCCCGATACCTACCGTTTCCCGCAACAAGCGGAAGCTGACCAGGTGGTACGGATCATGCTTGATCGCTTTAGCGAGCAGTACGGCACCATTGAACGGAGCGTCCAGGTGCCGGGAATCAATGTACACCAAGTGGTGACGATGGCCTCCATTGTGCAGCGCGAGACCGCGTTGGTGGCTGAGATGCCCAAGATTGCCGGGGTCTTTTGGAATCGGCTGAAGCCGACGAATGCGGCCATTGTCTCGGGTGGAACCCTGGGAGCTGATGCGACTGTGCAGTACGCCGTCGGCTACAGTGAGGCTGAGGCGACATGGTGGCGCAAAGATCTGACCCAGGCGGACCTTCAGGTTGATAGTCCCTACAACACCAGAGTGCGGCCCGGTCTGCCTCCTGGCCCCATTGCCGCGCCGGGTCTCGCCGCGCTCAC
>CAIRDL010000320.1 GCA_903877345.1 uncultured Oscillochloris sp.
ACTGGATGTGCTGAAACTGATGGCGACCAGCCGCTCGAACAAAGAGATGGCGGAACTGTTGGTCGTCACCGAAGAGACCATCCGCAGCCACAGTAAGAGCATCCTGATGAAGCTGCAACAGCCGAACCGGATGCAGGCGGTGCTGGCGGCGCTGCGGATGGGGCTGATTAGTTTGGATTAGGGGATGGGGGTTAGGGGTTAGGGGTTGGGGGTTGGGGGTCGGGAATCAGGGATCAGAAGGGGCGGTTCGTAGTAAGGGCTGTCGGCTGCGATTCGTGATTCGTCGTGAAGGGGCGTCAAAGCTTCAGTTGGCTGAAGCCTTGACGCCCCTTCACGGTGCCAAGAGGATTACGCGATTGCGATAAATCTACAATCTAGCGTGGGGCGGGGCTAGGGCTAGGCGGCACAGCGGCCAAAAGGTCGGACAACAGCGGTTGGCCCCGTGGGATGAGCACCACCTTCGCGCCACTCTCGCTGATGTTTTGCAGTTCGAGGATGGCAAAGAGCGTGTCAGAGACGGCTTGGTCGGCGGCGATCTGGCGCAGGGCTTCGCCGAGAATGGCGGGGCGGATGGCCTGGGCTTTGGCGAACTCCGACGCCGCTTGGCGCTCGGCGGTACTGGCGATGACGCTCACTTGGTTGGCCCCGCCCTGCTTAATCGCCGAAGTCACTTGGCGCAGTCGGTTCACCACCTTCGCCTCAATCTGGCGCGTCATGCCGCCGTCGCGGAAATGAACTTTGCGGATGTAGATTGAGCCGAGCCGGTAGCCCCATTCCATAGACTTCGGCGAAACCTCGCCGCGCACGCCTTGGCTCATCGAGTGGCGGTTCTCCAACATTTCGGCCAGGGGCATATTGCTGAGCGACCGCACCACGGCGTTGCTCACATTAGCCGCCAACGAGCCTTGCGGGTCGGCGTTTTTGAACAGGTAGCCGACCGGGTCAGTAATGCCCATTTCAAACCAGACGCCAATGCCCATCGGCGCACCTTCCTCGGAGTTGACCGGCTGGCTGCGAAGGTAACGCTGGTCGAGACGCATATCGAGGATCGAACATTTCCCGAAAAAACTGATGATGAAGGCCCCGACGCCCAGTTTGGCGGGCAGAAAATGCAGCCCCGGCTCACGCAACACGCCCGCCACACTGCCGAAGAGCGTGTAGACGTGGCAGGTGCCTTCGCGCACGATGGTGTAAAGGCCGAAGAAGCGGGCGAAGCCGAGGCCAATGGGTACCAAGAAGAAAGCCAGAAAGAAGGTGGTGCTCACGGTGCTAAAAAAAGTTACGAGATCACGCATCATTCCACCTCCATAATTACGCGCTCGGCCTGACGGAAGAGATGCAAGCGCACGTTGCGGAGGTAGGAAGCCAGCGCACCGGGGCCACTCGCTTGGAGGGTACGCAGTTGTTTGGCGAGCGCCAAAAGCGGCTCAACCTCCGCCTGGGCCTTCAGAGTCTCGATCTCGACGGCCCGTTTCGACTGGACGATCTTCTGGTCGGCGGAGGCTTGGGCCAAGCTGATGTCCGACGAGACTTGGTTGTGGGCGGTGTTAATCGCTGCCATCGCCGACTCGACATCGGGCGGGGCGTCAATCTCGGTGATGAGCGAGGCGTCGAGGGC
>CAIRDL010000321.1 GCA_903877345.1 uncultured Oscillochloris sp.
TGGGGGCAGCCCCGCTGCCGCCGAAGCGCGCACCCTGAAAGCCCCGGAGTGGCGGGTGCTCATCCATCCAGCCCGCGCCCCTCGGCTCCCCGACTTTCAGATCCGCGCCGTGGCCCCACCGCCGATCTATGCACACCTGATTCGCCAGGTCGTGCTGGCCGAAAAGCTGCGCGAGGTCTCGGCCTGCGTGGGCTTCACCCGCATCACCTCACCCGGCGACTTCGCCGAGTCCGGCGATGTGGCGGATGAGCATCGTGCCCCACTGTCCCGCAAGAACCCGACATGGGTGCCCGCCGTGGAGGTGCGGGGCGAAGGCATCTTCCTGGAGTTCGACGAGACGGCCATCCAGGCGTGGTGCGCCCGTCCTGCGGTTGCGGCCTTCGAGCGTGACGCCTTCGTGGCGCACCGGCGCTGGCGACGGGCGCGGCGGATTCCTGACCCGCAGGCAGGTTTCCCGGGGGTGCGCTACATGCTGCTGCACTCGTTCGCGCACGCGCTGATCCGGCAAGTGGCGCTCGCGTGCGGCTATGCGGTCGCGAGCATCCGTGAGCGGATCTACGCGCTGGCCCCAACCGACGAGGATGGGCCGATGGCCGGAGTGTTGCTCTACACCGCCGCCGCAGACAGCGAGGGGACGTTGGGCGGGCTGGTCAGCTTGGGGACGGCGCAGCCCTTGGAGCAGCACATCACGGCGGCGCTCGACGCCATGCGCCTGTGCGCCTCCGACCCGCTCTGCGCCGAACACACGCCGCTGATGGAGCCGCAGACGCTGCACGGGGCGGCGTGCCACGCCTGCCTGTTCGCGCCCGAGACCTCGTGCGAACGGGGGAACACCTACCTCGACCGTTCGTTGCTGATTCCGACGGTGGATCGGGTGGGGCTTAGCTTTTTTGACGAGGCGTGATGCGCCTGCGGGAGCGCACCGTCACAGCCGCACGACGGCCCCGCGCCACGGATACTGCCTGAAGCCGCTTTTACAAGAGGAGCACCCAATGAGCACCGCGCTCACAAGCCCGCAGCAACAACCCGAGACCAACCTCACCGTCGCGACCCGTCTCGAAGGCAAGAGTTCCCACGTCGAAGTGTTGTATTACAACGCGCTGCATGGCAGCGAGGACATCGCTGGGGCGCAGCAACTCTACTACGCCCAACAGGTCGGTCTGCGCCTCAAACAAGTGCGGATCACGCTCCAGAACAGCGAAGCCATTGCGGAAGCTGGCGCCCTGCACTTTATGCACGGCCACATCAGCTTGGAGAGTTCCGCCGGTGGGTTGGGTGGAATGGTGAAGAAAATGGCCGCGAACATGCTCAGCGGCGAGGCGGTCTTTAAGCCGCGCTACCGGGGCACCGGCCAAATCTACCTGGAGCCGACGTTCGGCCACTACCTGCTTATCCGTCTTGATGGGGAAGAGGCGATTGTCGAGAAGCAGATGTTCTACGCCTCCGAGGGCAGCGTTGACGTCGGCGTAGCCATGCAGAAGAACCTCGCGTCAGGCTTGTTCGGCGGTGAAGGGTGGTTTCAGACAAGCATCAAGGGCCAGGGGTGGTGTGTCCTGAACAGTCCCGTGCCAGCCGAAGAGATTGTACGGGTGACGCTCAAAGACGAGAAGCTGAGCGTTGACGGCAGCTTCGCGTTGCTGCGGAAGGGCAAGCTTGATTTTAAGGTTGAGAAATCCACGAAGTCGCTGTTTGGCACGGCCACTAGTGGCGAGGGACTCCTCCAGACCTTCAGCGGCACTGGCGAGGTCTGGCTGGCCCCCACGCAGTCGATCTACGACCGGTTGCGCGCCCAGGGGCTCGCGGCGCTGACGCGCCCCCAGGTGAGCATGGGGCAGCACCCAAAATAAGGACGTGGAGCTTTCCGCCACCGTGTCCTCACCAGAGGTTTCCATGCAGATGGACAATGATGAGCGTGGTACCCACAACCCCGCCACCGCAACCGTATGTCAAGGCTGCCAGCGCAGCCTCCGTTCGGCGCTGACCCTGCCCGCTTGGGTGCCAGAGATGGTCGAGGTGTCTGCCGGCCCTTTCTTGATGGGCAGTACGGATCAGCACGTCGCCGCTGCGATCAGCCAAGGGGGGAATCCGGCTTGGGTGGAGCATGAAAAACCCCAGCACACGCTGACCCTGCCCACGTATTGGATTGGCAAAACGCCCGTGACGAACGTCCAGTTTCGCCCCTTCGTTGAACATGACGGCTACACGAACCGCGCCTACTGGGATGCGGCGGGCTGGCGGTGGCGCGAGCAAACCAAGCGCGTCACGCCCTCCCATTGGCATCATGCCACGTGGAATGGGGCCGCCTATCCCGTGGTCGGCGTGATGTGGTACGAAGCAATGGCCTACGCTCGGTGGCTGAGTGCCCAGACCGGCATGGCGTTTCGGCTCCCAACCGAGGCGATGTGGGAGAAAGCAGCCCGTGGCTCCGACGGGCGGATCTACCCGTGGGGCAATACCTGGGAGGCTGGACGCGCCAATACGGATGAGGCCAAGCTTGGCAAAACTACGCCGGTCGGGCAGTACCCTAGTGGGGCTAGTCCGTACGGTGCGCTGGATATGGCGGGGAATGTGTGGGAGTGGTGCAGCACGCCGCGTCTGCCGTATTCGTTCGCGAACGAACGGCTCAGCGAAACCCTGGACACAACGAAGACACGAGCCAGTAAGACATATGTCCTGCGTGGGGGTGTTTGGTACGGTGACCGTCTCCTTGCTCGCTGCGCCGAAGTCGGCGTCGCCCCCCCGCACGTCGGCCTCGGCGGCTCCGGGTTCCGCCTCGCCTATGTGCGCTCCTTGCCCTAGGCTTCTTGTCTCTCTCACGTGTTTACCAAGGCGGGCGCGAGCGGCAAGATTTCACACCAAGCCGCTCAGCGGCGTGATGAAAAGCCTGACGGGTGCCTTTTGACGAAAGAAAGGGCCGCGTTCGGCGCTTCCCCAGCTACGCGCTACCCCGTCGGCGGCTTCGCCACGCGGTTCGCCCTCCGCAGCAGCTTCGTGGTCGTGCTCGTCGCAAAAACCACAATCGTCTTGCCCGCCGCATTGAGCATCTGCGTCCCCTCCACAATCAGCACATCCTTCGGCTGCTTGAGCGACTCCGCGACCTGCTTCCACTGTCTCTTGCCGATGAA
>CAIRDL010000322.1 GCA_903877345.1 uncultured Oscillochloris sp.
CCGAAGACAACGTGCGCCGCTTGGTCGAGTTTGTGCAGAATTATCGTTACGGAGCGTAGGAGTTGGGGGGCGGGGGTTGGGGGTCGGGGGTCGGGGGTTGGGGGTTGGGGGTCGTAACTCCTTGACGGTTTCAGCCCGCACAGGGCTGCCTTCAGGCGGTTCTATCCGGCTAAAGCCTCGACTCCACGCGATGACCTGTGCAGGATTGCTATAGCCCCTGGCCCCTGAAACCTAGCACCTGAAACCTAGCACCTGAAACCTGAAACCTGAAACCTGAAACCTGGCCCCTGAAACCCTGTCTTACCTACATTAAGGGATATGGCACCATGACCGACCGCTACGCTCGCTCTAAGCAATGTTTCGCCGCAGCGCAGAAGGTAATCCCCGGCGGGGTGAACTCGCCGGTGCGCGCCTTCCGGGGCGTCGGTGGCACGCCGATCTTCGTCGCTAGCGGTGAAGGGGCGCGCTTCACCGATGTGGATGGCAACCGCTATCTTGACTATGTGCTTTCGTGGGGGCCGCTGCTGTTGGGCCACGCCCACCCCGCCGTGATCGAAGCGATCACGGCCCAGGCGGCGCTCGGCACTAGCTTTGGTGCGCCGACCGAGCAAGAGACGACCTTGGCTGAACAGGTGATCGCCCTGATGCCGAGCGTCGAGCAGGTGCGTTTCGTCAATTCGGGCACCGAGGCGACGATGAGCGCCCTGCGTTTGGCGCGGGCTTTCACCGGGCGCGAAAAGATCCTCAAGTTCATCGGCTGCTACCACGGCCACGCCGACATGCTGCTGGTACAGGCCGGTTCGGGGGTTGCCACCCTGGGCTTGCCCGACAGCCCCGGCGTCACCGTTGGAGCCTCCGCCACGACGCTGACCATCGAGTACAACGACCTCGCGGCGACACGGGCGCTTTTCGCCGAACAGGGCGAACAGATCGCCGCCGTGATTGTCGAACCCATCGCCGCCAACATGGGCTTCGTCCTGCCGGAGCCGGGTTTCCTGGAAGGGCTGCGCGAGTTGACCCGCCAGTACGGGGCTTTGCTGATCATTGACGAAGTGATGACCGGCTTTCGCGCTGCGCCGGGCGGGGCGCAAGGACTCTGGGGCCACCAGCCCGACCTGACTTGTCTCGGCAAAGTGATTGGCGGCGGGTTGCCCGTTGGGGCTTACGCCGGACGCCGCGAGATTATGCAAATGGTTGCCCCGGCGGGGCCGATGTATCAGGCGGGCACCCTTTCGGGCAATCCGTTGGCGATGGCGGCGGGGCTTGCCATGTTGCGCGTCGCCTTCGACCGCTCGACGGGTGCTTCGCCCTTCGACCACGCCGCCGCCCACGCCGTCGAACTTGCCGCCGGCCTCCGCACGCTCAGCGAAGAGACGGGCCTGCCGCTCCAAGTGGGCCAAGTGGGGACGATGTTCGGCTTCTATTTCATGAAGGAAGCGGGCACACGGGCGACGAGCTACGCCGAGGCGAAGGTGATGGTAGACCCGGCGCGCTACGCAAAGTTCTTTTGGGCCATGTGTGAGCGGGGCGTCTACTTGGCTCCGTCGCAGTTCGAGGCTGGGTTCCTCAGCACGGCGCACACCAGCGAAGATATTGCCACCACGCTTCAGGCGGCCCGCGAGGCGCTGAAGGAACTGTAGGGGGTTTTGGCAGTACCGCAACACTGTCACCCTAAACGAAGGATTCCGGTCGGGATGCTTCGCTTAGGGTGACGGGAGAGCGCTTCCATTTTTGCTGTTGAGGAAGTTATCCAGTGGATACCGTAACACACTACCGACAGGTTATTCAAGACGTTTTACTTGCCTATACAAAGATCCCGTATGCGTATGGTACGCTTCAATGTATCCCACTTTTCGATGCTGAACGGGACAGGTATGCCCTCATCACGCTCGGGTGGCATGGGGCCAAGCGAGTGCATGGATGTCTCGTCCACGTTGAGCTTATTGATGAAAAAGTATGGATTCAGCGAGACGATACCGAAAGTGGCATTGCCTATGATTTCGTGCGTGCGGGTATTC
This sequence comes from uncultured Oscillochloris sp., assembly GCA_903877345.1. Lineage (GTDB taxonomy): Bacteria > Chloroflexota > Chloroflexia > Chloroflexales > Chloroflexaceae > CAIWXH01. Next base: position 2,019 of record CAIRDL010000322.1, read on the forward strand.
CGAAAAATCACATCGTACTCGGTTTTCAGGAACCACAGGTACGCCAATTTACGGAATACGCAACAGCGTAATTTGAGTTGTAAATCTTTCGAGAATGGATCAGGCGGCGCAAAATAACTAAGGCAAGGCGAAGCAAATGAGTAATCCACTAACAGAAACTATTCCAGCAGTAAAGTATGAAGTAACGGTGCAAGAAGATGGACGTATTGCGCTTACGGTGCCATTTTCTCCAGGGAAACGGGTCGTCGTTTTTGTCATCGCAGCGCAAAGTGCTGAAGATACGTTAGCTGATCTTACCGGGGCATCACAGAGTAGTACAGATTTTTGGGATAATCCTTATGACGATGAAGACTGGAATAATGCTTAAGCAAGGTTCAATTGTCCTCATCCCTGTCCCGTTCACCGACCTTTCCTCAACAAAGCGGCGACCAGTTATTGTCATTTCAAACAACACGTATAACCAAACCACTTCAGATATGGTGGTGGTTGCAATGACATCAAATCCAACTCAGACCCCGTATAGTTTTATCATTACAAATGAAGATCTCTTGGAAGGGCAACTCAATCGCCCGAGCAGCGTACGAGTTGATAAAATCTACACGCTCGCGCAAACACTGACCGTTCGCATCTTTGGTACAGTGAAACCGTCAATAATTAAACATATTAAAACACTTTTGAATAGCGTAACAAAAATGTAGATCTGAAATCATCATCCTTAGTAGCGAACGTAGACACACGACACTCACCCCAACCCCCGGAACATTAACCGAACCTATTGGAAAGTGCCGCGTCGTATGCAACGCAACAAGGTGATTAGCGCTGACGAGGCGGTGCGTGTCATCCTTGATGGTGATACCGTCGTCACGAGTGGGTTTGTCGGCATCGGCTTTCCCGAGGCGCTTGCGGTGGCCTTGGAGCGCCGCTTTAGTACCACGGGCCACCCCCGCGACCTGCGGTTGGTCTTCGCCGCCGGGCAGGGCGATGGGCACTGGCGCGGGCTCAACCATTTCGCCCACGAGGGCATGGTCAGTTCTGCCATTGGTGGGCATTGGGGCCTCGCGCCGGCCTTGGGCCGCATGGCGCTCGATGGGCGCATCAAGGCCCATTGTCTGCCCCAAGGCGTCATTACGCACCTCTACCGCGCCATTGCGGGCCATAAGCCTGGGGTTATCACCCACGTGGGCTTGCACACCTTCGTTGATCCCCGCCTTGAGGGCGGGCGGCTTAACAGTGTGACGACCGAACAACTGGTTGAGGTCGTGGAGCTTGGTGGTCAGGAATACCTCTTCTACAAGGCGTTTCCGCTGCATGTGGCGCTTATTCGAGGCACGACCGCCGATGAGGAGGGCAATCTTTCGATGGAGCGTGAGGCGTTGACCCTCGAAAGCCTCTCGATTGCCCAGGCGGTGAAGAATGCGGGCGGCATCGTGATTGTTCAGGTGGAGCG
>CAIRDL010000323.1 GCA_903877345.1 uncultured Oscillochloris sp.
GGCCAGACCAGCGCACAAACCCCGGATCGCGCAGAATGCTCGTCACATACTCAAGCTGGGCATTCGGGCTGAAGAGTCGCCCCGTAGGATTACGCATATAGAGCACCGGCGTGCTCCAGCCCAGGCGGTCGCGCTGGAAAACACGGCGGCGAGCCGCACTCATCGCCATATCAATGACGCCATCGCGCAACAGGTGTTCGCTCAGGCTGTGGGTGAACGTCCGCGCCAGGGTCACTTCAACCAAACGCTGCATGGCAATGACGGCGGGTATTCCGCTTTCGAGCATCAGCCGAGTCGCCAGACTGTTGAGCGCGCCGGTGGTGGCGCTATTGCAAGCCACGAGAATCACCAGCGCGGGCCGATGGCTTGTCGGCAATTGCTGGAGAAACGTAAGCAACGCCTCGCTGTCATACAGCTGCACGAGACCGCTGATGGGATCTTCAAGCACCAACGAGGTGCCTTCATCCGCAGCATAAAGGGCGTGACCATAGTAGAGCAGCGCATCGTAGCCGCGCTCGCGGGCGCCATCAAGCGCCCCTTGCGTAAGCGCAGTTTGGAAACCCTCCTTGGTGGCCTTAGGCAAAAAATCGCAGCCGAACTGACCCGAAGCGACAGCGGCGCTAAAGCGGGTACGAAAGTCGCGCTCCTCAGCGGCCTGGTCGAGGCTGGCGAGTTGCCATTGGGCAAGATCCTTGGGCGAAGCGATACCGAGCAACATACGGATTGGGCGCTCGGCAGTGGGCTGACCTTCGTTGAACGTGGCGCTCTCGATATAGCGCGAAAACGCGATCTGCGGATCGGTCGCCAAGGGATGCGGAGGCGAACTGCCGCCACTCGCATCAAAGTAGAGTAATTCCCAGGGGATGGCGTGAAGCGCGGGGGCTTTGGGGTCAAGCGCGAGGCGCACGCGGAGGATGCGCCCACGGGCATTCGCGGCGGCCCAGGCTTGCTGAAAGGCAACGGCGAGCGCCCCGTTGAACAGCCGATTGAACAGGTCAAGCCCATTCGTCGCCATCCCCGCCGGGTCGTGGTCAGACGGCGCAAGATAGTCCGCCAGGCTGATCTCCGTCCGCTCGTTGAGCCGTTGGCCGCTTTGGAGCAACAGTTCGACGGTGTAGGTCTGCGTCTCTGGGCCAGCGAGGTCTTTGCGCTGCACGCGCACGAAGAGGTCGTCGAAGGTATCCATTGGTTTAGGGGATGGGGGTTGGGGGATGGGGGTTGGAATGCGCTGCACAGGATTGAATTATAAACCATCGCAGGTCGCTCCGGGTTGTGAAGCGCTCGCATATGGGGTGTTCACGTTCGCATATGGGGTGTTCACAGCCGCGTGGGACGGATGCATACCATCGTAGGGGCGAAGTTCACGCCCGCATAGGACGGATGCCCACCCCCGTAGGGGCGAGGCAGCGCCGGATTCACATCATGCGTTGCCAGACACCGATTCAGGCGCTGCTTCGCCCTTACATGTGCGCCCGCGTATGACGTTCTGGGGTTCCGTTAGAACGTTTTGGGGTTCCGTTAGAACGTTTTGGGGTTCCGTTAGAA
>CAIRDL010000324.1 GCA_903877345.1 uncultured Oscillochloris sp.
ACCAGCACGCCGAGTTGCGTCCGTTCGTCGATCCCGATCAGGTACGGTATGTGTGGGTGATTCTCAGCCAAGACGCCTAGAGGAGCGCCTCGCGCACGAGGCGGTGCGCCTCCTCGCGCTCATGGCCCTCGCCATCATCCAAGTTACCCTCTTCGCCATCCCACTGGGCTTTACAATACCCCTGGTGCTCGTGGTGGTGATCTGTAAGACGCTGTTGGGCATTGAGGCGACCTCGCCCGATATGGAGTTGAGCCGGACACTCCGTTGGGCGCTCTACGGTGGCTTGACCCTTGATGTCGCGGCGGGGACGCCTCTCGGTGCCCACGCCTTGGCGTTGCTGCTCGCCGTCTTCGTGGTCGCTGTCGCCACGCATCGCCTGCACGCCGAACGGCCATTCATCCCCTTGCTCGCCATGCTGGTGTCCGCGTTGATCTACGAAATAACCCTCGCACTCCTCACACAGCCCGGTCAGATCGAGTGGCGCAGCTATACCCAAATGGTGCTGCTGCCCGCGCTGCTCGTCGCCCTTATTTCAACCCTGCCGACCTTCTTTCTACTTCGTATAGCAAGCCTATCCAGGTTGTGAAAAGGAGTCGAGCCTTCAGGCGGTTCTATTCGGCTAAAGCCTCGACTCCACGCGACAACCTCAATAGGATTGCTATAGGCTCTTTCGAAATCATCAGTGAGGGCGAGACGGATCTATGCCGCGATTGATTGTGCTGCGGGCGCTGCTGCTGCTGGTAGTGACTGTGCTGGTCGGGCGGCTCTATCAGCTCCAACTGGTCGAGCATGACAGCAAGCGCTTCGAGAGCAGCATTGATGATGTCATTCGGCGCAACCTTACGGTGGCACCACGGCGGGGCGAGATCTTCGCTGCCGACGGGCGCACCCTGCTTGCCGAGAGTTTGCCGATCTATAACTTGGCCGTAGTGCCGGGTCGCCTGCCCAATGCCGTCAGTGCCTCCCTTCGCCGTGCCGAAGTGCTGACGCGCCTCAGCCAAGTCGCGGGGATCAGCACGACGCTCACCCTTTCGCCGACAAGCGCCCTTGATGACCGTCCGGGTCTACGAAACGCCCTGAGCCAGATCAGTTCGGTGCCGAACCTCACTGCCGGTGCGCTCCTGACCGTGACCGTGGCCCCCAGTGCAAGCAGCGCGGCGCTCACCTTGAGCCGCACCTACAGTGATGTCGTGCGCCTGATCAGCCCGATTGAGGCGCTGATTGCCCATGAGAACGCCCGTGGCTATCAGGCGGTAGTGGTCGCCGAGGGCATCAGCCCCAACTTGGCCCTGGCGATTAGCGAGAATGTCAATTACCTCCCTGGCGTGCAGGTGGTGGAAAGTTATCGGCGGCGCTACCCGTTGAGTGCGACTGTTCCCTCCTTTTCTCACATGCTCGGCTACCTTGGGCGCATTACGGAGTGCGAACTTGTGGCCGAGAACCCGGCGAGTTCATGGCTAACGGCGCTGGTTGATGTGGTCGGTCATGTCGGCCATTGCGGCCTGCTCGCCAAAGTGATTGACCCGCCCAGCCTCGGTTTTCCACCCTACGGTGTTAGCGACCGCATCGGCAAAGACGGCCTTGAAGCCACCTACGAGACGGCGTTGCACGGACGAACCGGCATCGAGACGCTGTTGGTAGATGCGCTGCAACGTCCGGTGAGCGCGGTGCAGGAAGTGCGCCCGGTTAAGAACGGCCAGAACTTGGTGCTGACAGTTGACGCTGGCTTTCAGGCTGCCGTCGAACAGATTCTGCGCCGTTGGATTGCCGAGGGCGAACGTCGCCGCCTCGCTTCGCCCGAAGCCTACAAGCACGCCTACAGCCCCATCGTCGCCGGATCGGCGGTCGCCCTCGACCCGCGTGATGGGCGCGTCCTCGCTCTCGTCTCGCTGCCAGCCTACGATAACAATGTGTGGGTAGATCCAGCCCGACAGACCGAGTTAGAGGCCCTGTTGACGCGGGAACGACCGGAAGATCTGGCTGAATTGCTGCGGATGGCTCCGCTGACCAATCGGGCCGTCGCTGGACAGTATCCGCCTGGCTCGACCTTGAAACAGTTTGTGGGCGCGGTGGCCCTGCAAAAGGGCGTGATCACGCCCGAAACCAAGCTGCGCGACCCAGGCGTGCTCCGGCTGATTATCCGCAACGGTACCCTGTTTGAGCTACCCAACTCGGTACGCCGCGATAACGGGGAACTGACGGTTGTGGACGCTCTGCGGCTCTCGTCAAACGTCTTTTTCGCCTCAGTTGCGGGCGGCAACGACCAGGCGAGTAACCTTGAGGCCAAAGCGTTGCGCCTGACGGGGTTGCAGATTGAGGGGCTTGCTGAGGGGCTTGAGTGGTTTCATCTTGGGCGCCCGACCGGCGTTGACCTAGCAGGCGAGTTGCCGGGTTTGGTGCCGACCAAGACCTGGAAAGCGCAGACTCAGCGGGAAATTTGGACGACGGGCGACACCTACAACACCGCCATCGGCCAGGGCGACTTGCTAGTGACGCCGCTGCAACTGGCGACGGCGGCAGGGGGTGTGGCGACGGACGGCACGGTGTACCGACCACACATGGTTGCGCGCATCACCGACGGGGCGGGTGCTACGGTGCGCGAACTTACCCCTGAGGTGTTAAGCAAAGCCCCCATCGCCCCCGCCTACCTCGCGGTTATCCGCCAAGGGATGCGTGAGTCGGTGATCAACGGCCTTAACTTAGCGGCCCGCCCTGAGTGTTCGGGCCTCGACATTGCGGGGAAGACCGGCACCGCCGAGTTCGGGCCGCTCATCCAACGTTCCAACGGGGGCAAGGTGCGCCAGAGTCACGCCTGGTTTGTGGGCTTCGCACCTTATGACCACCCTGAAATTGTGGTGGTGGTGCTGCTTGAGGGAAGCGGCGACCTTGGCGACGGCTCCTCAACGATGGCGGTACCTGCCGTGACGCAGATCATGCAAGCCTATTTCAAAGTAACGCCCCCAAGCAACGTGCCGAAGCTCTGTCCAGCCATGCCTCCCGACCCAACCGCAGTGCCACCGCCAACAACGGGGACGCCCACCGCGACGCTCACGCTCACGCCTACCGTGACCGCCACCGTGCGCTCGGTGCCTTGATTGCGCTCGTCCTCCAATGCGCTCAGGGGTTGGTGGGGGCGCTTTCTCTGATGGGGACGAAAACGGTGAAGATGACGTGATACTCGCCAATGGCACCGGGCGTCGGGGCGGTAGCGTTCGCTACAAAAAAGATGCTGGTGTTGAGCAGGGCTGCGTTGGGGGCGATGGGGGCATCAGCGGGGAGGGCGTAGCGCGACCACGCATCGGCAGGCGCATTGTACTGCCAACCGACGCGGCCCACGGCGTCGAAGATGAGGAGCGCGTTGATCACCGTGATGGCCACGGGGTGGGCGACCGGCTGGGGCAGCGGCGCGATACGCTCCCAACGGGCGCTCGTTCCACCGCTGGGATCGAGGCGCAGGCTCTCGCTTAGGGGCGCACCGTCACTTTCACCGCCAACGAGGTAGATCTGCCCTGCGACAACCGTGGCACTAGCGGCCATGCGCGCTGAAGGTAGCGCAGGCCCTGTTGACCACAGCCTAGTTTCGGGGTCATAGATCAGCACATCGGCCACCGGTGCGTGCCCATCCCAGCCCCCGATCAGGAAGATCTTGCCCTCCCAGACCGTCAGGGCGTACCGGCTTCGGGGGGCAGGCAGCGGCGGAAGCTGCTCCCAACTCTGTTCACGGGGGTCATACGCCTCGAAGGTGGTGGTCGGGCCAGTGCCGCTAGCACCGCCCGGCACGTAGATGCGACCGCGCAGGGTGATAGCTTGGACATCGCTGACGGCGGTGGGCTTGTCGGCGAGCGCCACCCACAGGCCAGTCTGGGGATCGTAGCGGTCAAGTTGGGCAAGCACTTGCCCCGCCGCACGACCGCCCAGCACAAACAGACGCCCTTCGAGGTCGTAGGCTGCGAGGGCGAAATCATCGCGGGGGCGCGGCAGCGGCGTGTGCATCGTCCAGCGTCCGGTCGGGCTACGCTCGACGGGCACAGTTGCCATTGCGCCAGTCATGCTGAGAGGGGCGCTGGGGCTGCCCGCTCGCCCAAGCCAGAACATGGCGGCGGCCAAAACGGCGACGAGGCCGACCGCGAGCCAGAGCAGTGGCATGGGGAATGGACGGTGCCGGGACGTGGCGCGGGGCAGCGGCAGTTCAGCCACCGGCGGTGCAAGCGAGACGACGCGGCTGACGCTCATCTGCTCTGTGGCGGGCAAGGGCGGCACATCCGCCAACAGATCGCTCAACAGCGGCAAGGGCGAAGGCGGAACCTCCTCGGGGGGAGCCGTGAGACCAGGCACCAAGCCGTTACGCATGGCGTAGACGGTCGCATCCGTGCGCGAGACTGCGCCGATCTTACTGAAAATATTGCGGAGGTGAACCTTGACCGTGTTGATGCTAATCTGGAGTTGATTGGCGATCTGCTGGTTGGTCGCCCCGGTGGCGACAAGGCGGAGAATTTCGCGCTCACGCTCGCTAATGGAGGTATCGTTGGTCACAGAAAGTGTTGCCTTCGGGCATGGTGCAGCTTGGAGTTTTTAGGCAATACCGCAAAAGGCACGCTGTCACCCTGAGCGAAGCAAAGGGTCTCGGCACCCTATCGCCTGCCGGGACGCTTCGCTGCGCTCAGCGTGACCAAGCTCACAGCGTTCCTTTTGCTCTATTGCGCTTTTCGGCATGTTTCAGAATCGGCCATTTCAGCTTGACCGTTGAACCCTGCAACCACATGCTTCTTGTGGCTTTGCGGCTTTGCGTCAGATTGCTAGACTG
>CAIRDL010000325.1 GCA_903877345.1 uncultured Oscillochloris sp.
CGGGCACCTACGCCGTGGTGCAAGCCGAAAGTATCGAGATGGCGGAGTATGCGCTGTTGGCTCGTGGCTTGGGGCCGCGCCTCATCCTCGACCAGTTTAATGCTGAATATTTGCTGCAACGGCGCGCCGCCTTCGCCGACTTGCGGCGGGGACTGCACCCGCGCAGCCTCATCGGTGGCCTCTACTCACTCATTCAGTGGCGTAAACTGGCCCACTACGAGGCGCGCATGCTCCAGCGCTTTGATCGCACCTTGGTGGTTTCGGCGGATGACCGAGCGGCTCTCGCCTGCCTCGTTCCGGCGACCGCGCCCCGACTCGCCGTGATCCCAAATGGCGTAGACACCACCCAAGTACAAGCGGGCGCGGTGCGCGGCGATATGGGGCAGGCGACGATGACCTTTACCGGCACCCTCGACTATCGGCCCAATCTCGACGCCCTGCGTTGGTTCATCGCCGAAGTGCTGCCCCTGATTCGCCAACACGAACCGCAAGCGCGCCTCCTCGTTGTCGGGCGTGCGGCTGGGCAAGCGGCCCTCGCTTTGGCCGATGAGGCGGTTGAGGTCGTGGGTGAAGTGCCTGACGTCGCTCCCTACATTGATGGCGCGGCACTGTACGTACTGCCCATGCGTATCGGCGGCGGCTCGCGCCTAAAACTGCTTGAGGCGCTGGCGATGGAAGCGCCCGTTGTCAGCACCTCAATGGGCGTTGCGGGCATCGCCGGACTGCGTGATAGCGAACATCTGCTCATCGCCGACGACCCGCAAGCCTTCGCCGAGGCCGCCTTGCGCCTCATGGCCGACCCTGAGTTGGGCCGCGAGCTTGGTGCTGCTGGACGAGCGCACGTCGCCGCGCACTACGACTGGTCGGTGATCATCCCGCTGTTGGAGCCGGTTTATAGCTAGGCACGGTTCAGCAGCGGCCATTTTAACTTGACCGTTGAACCCTGCAGCCACATGCTTCTTGTGGCTTTGCGGCTTTGCGTGAGCTTGCTCTAGACTGTAAAGCTCCCCACCAGTATGCTCCTTCTCGCTGATCTCATCGCCGCCGGGGCGCAACCTGTCGGCCCCCTTGCCGCCACAACCTTTGCCGACTGGAGTTACGACTCCCGCTTGACGACGCCGGGGGCTTGTTTCATTGCGCTGCGAACGCCCCGCGCCGATGGACACGATTTCATCCCGGCAGCCCTCGCCGCTGGCGCTACCGGCGTCCTTTGTCGCTGGCCCCCCGCCGATGCCGCCGGAGCCACCGTACTGCTCGCCGCTGACCCGCAGGCCGTTTTGCGCCGTTGGGCCGCCGCACACCTCGCGCAGCTCGCCCCGCATGTCGTCGGCGTCACCGGCAGCGTCGGCAAGACCACCACGCGCCGTGCTATCGCCGCCGTGCTTGCGGCGGCAGGCCCAACCTTCCAGAGCCGTCGTAGTTTCAATTCGCTCCTCGGTCTCCCCGTCGCTCTTGCCCGCCTAGAAGCTCAGCACCGCTTCGCAATTCTCGAGTACGGCAGCGACCATCCGGGTGAAATCGCCCGCCTGGCCGAGCTTTTCCCTCCGCACTTGGCCCTCGTTACGCTGGTTGGCGCAACCCACCTGCGCAGTTTCGGCAATTTACCGGCGGTGGCGGCGGAACATGGCACCTTGGTTGCCGCGTTGCCCCCAAACGGCGTGGCGCTGCTCAATGGTGATGACCCGCACGTCCGCGCCTTGGCCGCACTCGCGCCAACGGCCTTCACCTATGGTCTCGCCCCGACCAATGATTTGCGCGGCGAGCCGCTCAGCTACGACCTCGCCGGCACCAGTTTGCGCCTGCACTGGCGCGATCAGTCTGCCGAGGCGCGAGTGCCTTTGGTGGGCGAACCTGCCGTCTACGCAACCCTCGCGGCGGTCGCGGTTGGCCTGGCTTGCGGGCTGAGTCTTGCGACGTGCGCGGCGCACGTTGGCACCGTGGAGCCACCGGCGGGACGGTTGCGCCCGCTGCCTGCCCGTGGCGGTGCGACGGTGCTCGACGACAGCTTCAGCGCCTCGCCACCTTCCGCCGAAGCTGCCTTGCGCGCTTTGGCTGCGCTGCCCGCCCAACGTCGCTACGCGGTGCTTGGCCCACTTTCGGGGCTACCGCCCGGTGCCGAGGCTCCTTTTTACGCTACGTTGGGTACTTTGGCGGCCCATAGCGCCGACATGTTGGTCTTGAAGGGCGATTGGGGCGTTGTCGTCGCTCAAGCCGCCCACCTCGCCCGCCCCGACTTGCCAGTGGTCGTGGTAAACACTGCCGAAGCCGTTCTCGCGGCGCTGCCCGCCACGTTGGCCCCAGGCGATGTGGTGCTGGTCAAGGGTGCAACCGAGGCGCGCATGGAGCGCGTAGTCGCCGGACTGACGCCGCCCACGCTGCCGCTCAACGAACTGCTTGTGCGGCAAGAACCAGCATGGCGCACGGTGCGGATCGGGGCTGCCGACCGCCCAACGTGGCTGCGCGTAGACCTTGACGCCATTGCGGCAAATGTGCGGCACCTGCGCCAACTCGCTGGCGTCCCCGTGATGGCCGTGCTCAAGGGCGACGGCTACGGACACGGGGCGGTGCGCGCCGCTCGCGCCGCGCTGAGTGCCGGGGCGTCTGCGCTTGCGGTGGCGACGCTGGGTGAAGGGCGCGAACTGCGCGCCCAAGCAATCAACGCCCCCGTGCTTATCCTCGGCTACACGCCGCCCTGGCAGGCTGAAGCGGTCATTCGCCTTGACCTCGACTGTACGCTTTTTGATGACGATGCAGCCCAGGCCCTAAGTCAAGCCGCCGTGACCTTGGGACGGCAAGCGCGTGTCCATGTGAAAGTAGACACGGGCATGGCGCGTTTGGGTTTGCGCCCTGAGGCAACGGGATCGTTTCTCGCACGCCTGCACGCCCTGCCGGGCCTCGCGGTGATCGGCCTCTACACCCATTTCGCCTCGGCTGATGCCGCCGATCTCACCACGGCGGAAACCCAATTGGCGCACTTCACCCGGTTGCTGGACGAACTA
>CAIRDL010000326.1 GCA_903877345.1 uncultured Oscillochloris sp.
ATACGCGATAGCTTCAGGTGACTGGAGTTCAGACGTGTGCTCTTCCGATCTCTCACGCAACTCGGGGGCGTTGAGCATATCGAGCAGCACCCGCAACGGGCGCGGGCGGGGGAAGAGCCGACTGGGCAGGTTGGCCGGGTCGAAGAGCACCGGCACCTCGCGGGCAAGCTGGGCCGCCTGCCAAAGCAGAAAGTGGCGGTAGGCGCGGTCACGCGGCCCCTCCTCCAGCGCATCTTTGGGCATAGCGCCCGCCTCGTAGCGGGCGTTATCATCGGGGTGGTCATTGACATAGAAGAGGAAGCCGTTGGCGGCGTGGAACTTATCGAGCGTGCCACGAAGGAGCTTCCGGGCCTCAAGCAGCTTAAAGGCCACCAGCCGGTTCAGGTGGGTAAACGCCGTCTCGCGCACCAGCCGCTCGACCGCCTCAGCACCCTTGCGCCCGGCGGCGGCCTCATCGCGGATAAATAGCTCCAGACGGCGGCGCGTCTCAGCGGCCTCGGTGAGCGCCTGAACCGCAGGCAGCTTCGTGATCGGCTCAAAGCGCCCATCGGACGAAAGGCCATAGACCGCCGAGATCACGCTGCGGGTCTCGTCGGTGAGTAGGCGGCGTGCATTCAGAGCGAGGTCGTGCAATTGTGCGCGTAGCGTGTCGTCCATCGTCGCTCCTTATTTACCACAGAGGCACAGAGGCACAGAGATTCGAGCAAAGAGAGCAAAAAGGTTCGGCCTCTGTGTCTCTGTGTCTCTGTGGTTCAATCTTGATCTATTCACCACAGAGGCACAGAGGCACAGAGATTCTGATACGGTTGCGCTAAAAAGGTTCGGCCTCTGTGTCTCTGTGCCTCTGTGGTTCATCCGTAAATCTTCACCCGATAGGTGCCGAGGGCATCGCGGCTTGGCAGGTTCATAAAGCGCAGTTGGTTCTCGCCCTCGCGGGCACCGGGGTAGAATAGAATCGACGTCACCTCCGTGCGACCCTTCATCTGGTCAAGCAGCATTGACATGAAATAGATGTGCGGGGCCATCGCGGCAGCGCGGGTGAGGAAAACCACATGGCGGCGCGGGTCGAGGGGCGCGAGCTTCCTGGCAAGCAGATCAGGCAGCGGTGCCCAGACCGGATCGGAGAGATACTTCGTGATCTGGGCCTGGGCGGCAGCGAAGCCGCTGCGCTGCTCCATACGGACGATTGTAGCGACGCCCTCGCACTCCTCCAGCGCCTCCCAGAGCAAATCCGCCAGGGAGATCCGCACCACCTCGCGGCCCAGCTCCGTGAGCCGAGTGGCGAGCAACCGCACCTCGTGGCGCACTTTCCACTCTTCGGCGGGGTCGTAGCGGAGGATGGCGAAGGGCAGATCGCGGAAAACGCTGATCCGCATTGGGGAAGCCGTCAGGTCGTTTTCGAGTTGCTCAATCTGCGCCTTGAGTGAGGACACGGGCATACTCCTCCAGGGACTGCGTGGGGAACGCAATGCGGACGACGCGACCGGCGGCGTAGAACTCCAGCCGGTGTTCCTGGTGCGCCGTGACCAAGGCGCGCTCGACGGCCAGATTGGACAGAAACAGGACGCGCCACTCAGGGTCACGCAGCAACCGCTCACCGGCCTGAAGCTCGTGAGCGCGCAACAGGGCG
>CAIRDL010000327.1 GCA_903877345.1 uncultured Oscillochloris sp.
AATGGCCGTAACCCACACCAACCGTAAAGGCATGACCTTCTATCTTTGTCAGGGGCTCACCAAGACCGGTAAGCCCTCCTACTATTTCGCTCGTCAGCCCAAGGGGATGCCCGTCGAACAGATCCCAGACGGTTTTCGTGTTGGCGAGAACGCGAATGGCCTCGTCTGGTTGGAACGAGACCGTCCGGTGCTGCTGCTACCGGAGGAGGTCGCCGTCGTAGAAGCCGCCATCGCCCGCCACCCGAAGCCGCGCAACTACCACGTCGGCGTCAAACACGACCAGATCGTGATCAGCGAGCGGAATGGGGCGGACACTGACGATCTGACAGCGAAGCTCTTGCGTTCGCTGGGCATACCTTCAGGAGGTTCCGATCATGTGCGGAGCCTCCTTGAGTGCCACGACAACTTTTCGCCTGTGCTGCGCTTCACCTTGATTGACACCGAGCGGCGCCGCTTCGTCGCCGAGCGCTGGTGCTATAAGGGCCGCATTGACGATTGGATCGAGATTGGCCTGGAAGGGACGTTGGGGCGAATCGTCGCTCGGGCGGTGGCGCGGCTGGGCACGGAAGCCTTCTTCGACTTCTTCTGGAGCGCCGAGCCCTGACGGCATGTGCCATTCGTCGTGCGGGCTTCCAACCTGCTCAATGGGTGTCATCCTAAGTCCGCCATCGATCCACTGAAAATGATCAGCCCATGCTTGGACACGCGGGTTGAATAGCGTCACGAGCGCACCAGTCTCCGGGTCAGGGGCGAGCGTCTTGTCGCTTTTATGTCCATTGCAGATCGGGCAAGCAAGCCAGAGGTTTGCCGCATCGTCGGTGCCACCGCAGGCAAGCGGGATAATATGCTCAATCTCCAGGCGAGCCATAACCAGGTGCTGCGGACTGAGACAGTATCCACAGCGGTTCTGCGCTGCTATGCGGACACGCTGTGCCAATTCAGCAGGAATGACCCGTCGTGCCATCTCAGTTTGGGAGCGGCGACTGGAGGCCACGTTCCACAGCAACGGTGAGTGCCTGGGCCTTGCGTACCATCCCAACACGATAGCTGTGCAGTAACGCATCAAGTCGCTGCCGACTTGTTACCGTAAGCATCCCTTCGCGTTGCTGATCCAGTAGATCGCTCAACTCGCGTTGTTCCGCATCGCTCATCTGCTGATCGCGCAGGGCCAGTACCTGATCATCAGGCAGTTGGTCAACCGGGATCGTGGCGGCTGCACGCTCAAGCCACTCGATCACCACCGCTTCGATGCGCCGGTTGGTAGGGTGGTACTGACCGTTGCGATCAACTTGAGCAGGGGGCTTTTCAGTTGATCTTCGGGGTTCGCCTTGACCGTCAGCTTGAAGAGACTGGTGAGTTCAGCGGCAAAGGACTGGAGCGCGGCAGAGAAGTTCATCTACACAAGGCTTTCGACAAAGCGGGAGCGCACAGTGGGGAGTATAGCATCAGCTTGATGGTTCATAGGTAGGCGGGTTCAGTCCTATTGGCTGCCACGGCGTGGCAGGGGCTATCTGTGCAGTATTGGCACGGTGTTGCGTAAAGATGCCTGCGCGAGATCAGTACGTCTCCGCGCATCGATCTCACGGCTATTCACCCCCGTATGGATAGCCATACCCTTACCAAAAACGTTTTTGAGGGCGATGGCTGTGCCAGGGCTGATGCAAAGTCCGCTGTGGTACCAACCCCCCACCGCCCGCCGCATACCCTTACCCAAAACGTTTATCTTGAAGCAAAGCGGGCATGGGAAGGGGCCGCAACAGCCTCCTGATGCAGAATTCGATACATTGCAGCAATATCCACCAAGCGCTGAAAGCCCTTCCCTATGACCGTGACGCCGGGATCACCATCACCGGTGCGGCCT
>CAIRDL010000328.1 GCA_903877345.1 uncultured Oscillochloris sp.
AGGTTGATGCTTATGCCAAGGACTCACACTACTTGCCCTGACCCCTGACCCCTGATCCCCGATCCCCGATCCCTGATCCCCGATCCCTGATCCCTAATCCCTGACCCCCGGCTACTCTATGTTCCTAATCACTGGCGCGGGTGGGTACATTGGCAGACACTTGGCGCAGCGTTTGCGTGAACAAGGCGCGGCGGTGCGCGGGCTTGATCTGCGGGCGGAGGCGCTGACACCCTTGGCGGCTACCGGCGTCGAGACGGTGGTCGCCGATGCGGGCGACGTGGCAGCGCTGCGCGCCGCTTTGGAGGGCGTCACGGTCGTTTACCACCTCGCGGGTTCGGCCCTGGGTCGCCCCGCCGCGATTCTGCGGGCGAATGTGGCGGGAGCTTGCGCCGTGGTTGCTGCTTGCGTGGGCCACCCTGGCTTGCAGTCCATCATTTACGCTGGCAGCGGTGCGCTTTACCCAAGCGGCCTCGGTTGGCTCAATGAGGCGACGCCGCCCGCCCCGACTTTTCACTATGCACGGGCCAAACACGAGGCCGAGCGCATCCTGTTGGCGGCTCACGCCCGCTACGGGTTGCCCGTGCAAGTGGCGCGTATCGCCGGCGTCTACGGGCCGAACAGCCCCGCCATGATGGTCGCACAGGTGCGGCGCGGGCGCTTCCCGCTGATCGGCGGCGGGCGCGGGTTCGCCTCAAATATCTATCTGGACGACACCATCACCGCGCTGTGCGCTATGCCTGTACGGGGACAACCCGGCCACATTTATAACCTTGCCGATGATGAACCAGCGCCCATTGCGGTCTTTTACGGCCACATGGCTCGGCTGCTCGACGCGCCGCCACCCCCGACGCTGCCGCCCGCAGTGGGCCGGGCACTGGTCTGGGCGATGGGCGCTGTGAGTGCCTTGCGCCGCCGCCCGATGCCGTTGCCGCTTGATTTGGTCGCAATGGCCGCCGTCTCGCATCGCATGACCAACCGGCGCATGCGTGAGGAGTTGGGCGTCATCCCGCGTTATCCGTCGTACCGCGAGGGGCTGCCGCTGGCGTTGGGGATGGGAGTTGGGGGATGGGGGATGGGGGATGGGGGATAAGGCACCAATCTGCAATCTGAGGCATGTTTCAAACCAGCTTTACAGTTCAACGATCTGACGCAAAGCCGCAAAGCCGCAAAGCCGCAAGGAGGCCCACGCAAGGCATTCTGCTGCGCTCGACCTGAAACCTGAAAACTAGCCCCTGAAACCTTGTTAGAAAGATCGCTCCTTGCGTACCAGCATTTGGCTCGTTCGCCACGGACAAACCCACCTAAACCTAGCGCGGCGCTACCAAAGTTTTAGCGACAGCCCGCTGACTGACTACGGCCAGCAACAGACGCGGGCGCTGGCCCTGCGGTTGCGCCCGCTTCCCTTTGGGGTGGCCCTAGTCAGCCCGACTGAGCGCACCCACCTCGCCGCCGAAGCGATTCTCGCCCGCCGCGACGGCGTGACGGTGCGCCACGACTACGGGTGGGCCGAGGCGCACCACGGGCGTTGGGAGGGCTTGACCTACCGTGAGGTGCTGGCCCGTTACCCGGACGAGGCGCGTGCCCGTTGGGCTAACGGCGTTGATGGGCGGGCCGAGGGCGGCGAGAGTCTGGCCGAGGTTGCGGCCCGCGTGACGGTGGCGTGGCAAACGCTCCTTCGCGAGAATCTCGGCGGGCGGGTGCTTGTGGTCACGCACGCCACGCCTATTCAATTGGTGCTTTGCGCCTGTTTTGGCCTTGAGCCGAGCCGCCATTGGCAATGGCGGGTTGACTTGGGCAGTGTTACCTGTGTTGAAGTGTACGGCGCGGGTGCCATCGTGCGGATGGTGAATGACGTGCCTTCCCTGCCTGAAAAGCGCCCCACTACGGGCGCATAGAAAGTTTCAGTTTATGCCCAACAGTTTTGAGTTGCTCGCCGCGCTGTGTGCCGCCGTGGTTCC
>CAIRDL010000329.1 GCA_903877345.1 uncultured Oscillochloris sp.
GACCGGCACGAGGTTGGGCATAACCACCGCCGCCGCGAAGGAATGGGCGCTGAGGGGCGCAACTAGCTCTAGCATTGCGCCCTCGCGAAGGTGCAAATGCATGTCGAGGGGCGCATGAAGACGCAAATCCATGAAAATCCTTTAGGCTACGATGGATTCATTGTAACAGAGATACGACCGCCAACGGCACCGTGGGCGAATGTGCTATCATGACGCATGGACGTTCGTTGTTCAGGAGGGGTGGCTATGAGTGACTCGAAACAGGGGCGGGGGCAGCGCAGTCAGACGCAGCGGTTGCCGGAACACGAGCGTGGCGCGGGCGGGAATGTACGGCGCACCGAACGCTTAGACCCGGCGGACGACGAGTGGCGTCAGGCCGAGCCAGTCAACCCTGGTTGGCGCAGCGAGCGTTCGGGTAGCCGCCGCGCAACCCGGCGCGGCCCCCTGCCAACCTCGCCCCAAGAGTTCCAACTCTGGCTCCAAGCTGGCGGGTGGCGCTACGTGGCGGGCATCGCAGTCCTCACAGTGGTGCTGCTGATCGCATTGCTCGCCTTCGCCCGCACAGAGCAGCGCCAAGCCGGGCTGGACGGGTCGCAATTGGCACCTACAACCGGCGCAGTCTCAGGTGGTGTCCCGCTTACGCAGCTCCCGACTGTGACCTTGCCGCCGCCGACACCCACAGGGCCACGGCGCTTTGTGGTGCAAAACACCGGCATTGAAGGACTGCTGTTGCGTCCCGCACCTTCGCGGGCCAACGATCCCCTTGCCACGCTGCCTGATGGCACTGTGGTCGAGCAAATCAGCGAAGATCTCACCGCTGAAACGATTGCCTGGCGCCATGTGCGTGCTGCCGATGGGCAAGAGGGGTACGTCGCCGCCGATTTCCTGACCCCAGCGCCGTAAGACGAGACTCGTAATTTCAGATTGCAGATTGTAGATTGCAGATTGCAGATTTGCCGCGACAGGATGCGGTGCAGCTTCACCGCAAAGCCACATTCGAGGACTACAATCTACAATCTACGCGTCGCCATTGGTCGTGGTGCGCGTAGTGCGCCGCCTCGTGCGCGCCGGGGCTGGGCCAAGCACCAGTTCGAGGATTTGGCTGAGGTTGGAGACGAGGTGTACCGTGAGGCGTGCCCGTTGCGCGGCGGGGATTTCCACTAGGTCGCGGCTGTTCTTGGCGGGAAGAATGACTTCCTTGATGCCAGCTCGGAGCGCGCCGAGCAGTTTCGTCTTGACCCCGCCAATCGGCAGTACATGGCCGCGTAGGGTGAGTTCGCCCGTCATCGCCACGTCGCGCCGCACGGTACGCCCGGTGAGAGCGGCGATCAGGGCGACCGCAATGGTGACGCCCGCCGAAGGGCCATCCTTTGGGGTCGCGCCCTCCGGCACATGAACGTGGATGTCCGTCTTCTCAAAGCGGCGCGGGTCAATGCCGAGCGTGGCGGCGTTGGCGCGGGTGTACGAAAGGGCCGCCTGCGCCGACTCTTGCATCACGTCGCCAAGCTGGCCGGTGAGCATCAGCGTGCCTTTGCCCTCCATCAGCGCAACCTCGACCGGCATCGTCTCGCCGCCCATGCTGGTGTAGGCCAACCCTGTGGCAATGCCCACTTCGTCGTGCGCCTCGGCGACGTTGAGTTCGTGACGGGGCGGGCCGAGGAGCTTCACGACCTGGTGCGGTGTGATCACGCGCGGGTAGTTACGACCCTCGGCGATGCGGCGGGCTGTCTTGCGGCAGAGCGCCCCAATCTCACGCTCAAGGCTACGGACACCAGCCTCGTAGGTGTAGCCACGGATGAGCGCGGTGAGAGTGGGCGTGCCGAAACGCAGCGTACCAGCGGGCAGACCGCTCACGTCCTGTTGGCGTGGCACGAGGAAGCGCTGGGCAATGGCAAGCTTTTCCTCCTCAGTGTAGCCGGGGAGCGAAATTACCTCCATGCGGTCGAGCAACGGCTCAGGCACTTCGTCAGCGTAGTTGGCGGTGGTGATGAAAAAGACTTTAGACAGATCGAACGGCAGATCCAGATAATGATCAGCGAAGGTGTGGTTCTGCTCCGGGTCAAGCACTTCAAGTAACGCATCGGCAGGGTCGCCCCGGAAATCGGCTCCGAGTTTGTCAACTTCATCCAGCATAAAAACCGGGTTGAGCGTCCCGGCTTCTTTCATGCGCTGAATGATGCGTCCCGGCATCGCCCCAATGTAGGTGCGCCGATGGCCGCGAATCTCGGCCTCGTCGCGAACACCGCCCAGACTGAGGCGGACGAAGCTGCGCCCGATGGCTTCGGCGATACTGCGCCCGAGGCTGGTTTTGCCGACGCCGGGCGGCCCAACGAGGCAGAGGATCGGCGAGCGCTGCCGAGGGCCAGCCAGTTGGCGCACCGCAATGAACTCTAAAATACGATCTTTAATCTTCGCCAAACCATAATGATGGCCGTCGAGCACCTTCGCCGCCTGCCGCAGGTCAAGACCATCATCGGCGAGCTTGCCCCAAGGAAGGTTGAGCAACCAGTCGAGGTAAGTGCGGGTGATGGTATATTCGGGGGCCATTGGGGCCATACTCTCAAGGCGGGCCATTTCCTCGTCAACACGGGCACGCGCATGTGCAGGCAGCGCGACGGCCACGGCGCGGGCGCGCAACGCGGCAAGCTCGCGCTGCGCCGGGTCGTCCTGCCCAAGTTCACGCTGAATAACCCTGAGTTGTTCACGCAGGAAGAGTTCGCGCTGGCTGCGGTCAACCGCCTTCTGCACCTGCGACTGGATGCGGTTCTCAAGCTCAAGCAGGTCAAGCTCTTGGGTCAAGAGCGTTGAGACGCGGTGGAGGCGCTCTTCCGGGTCAACAGTCTCAAGAATTTGCTGGCGATTCGCGACGCTAATGGGCAACGTCGAGGCGACCAGATCGGCGAGACCGCCGGGGTTGGCGACATTCAGCGCGGTGATATACGTATCGTCGGGCAGCGTGCGGGAGAGGCGCACGACCTTCTCGAAAAGCGAAAGTACGGCGCGCATCATCGCCTCGATGGCGAGGCTATGCTCTTCGTTCGCGTAAAGCGGCAGTGCACGCACGCGGAGGCTGGCCGGGTCGTCGAGCGAGGCCAGCACGCGCATCCGGCGCTGACCTTCGATGACGATGCTGGTCGTTCCATCGGGCATCTTGCGGGCGCGTTGAATGACCGCCTCGACGCCGACCGTATAGAAGTCGGCGAGGCCAAGCGCATCGTTCGGCCCGTCGCGGCGCGCAAGTGCGAGGACGCGATGGTCGTCAGCCCAAGCCAGATCCAGCGCGGTTAGGGATGTCGCGTCGGCGAGGAAGAGCGGGGCGAGCATGTGGGGAAAGAGCACGCTGTCGAGGAGGGGCAAGACAAGCAAGGTACACTCGGCGGGGGCAGGATCGTCAAAGATGTTCTGGCTACCGGCTGGGGGGAAATTAAAGAGGACGGGCGTCTCCTCGCGCACAACCACCTCCCGTGGGGACTGTGCCCCGGCCCGCATGAGGGCGGGCGAATGGCCTGATTATAGCACACGCGAGGGGTGACGGGCCTTTTGGGGGTGTTGCGCCGCACGCCTCTGGTGTCCATGTCAGCAACGCGAACACCCCCAGAAAACAGCTCCATTGAAGTTCCCGGTCATCTATGCTACAGTAGCCTTGCCCTAGTTTTGCAAAGGATTGGAGTTCGCCCGCACAGGGCATCTCAATGCCTTCGCCCCGCGACCTTGTTTGCTTTGCCAAAAGCAGAAAGGAACCCTGATGCCTCCTAGTCGGGTTGCCGTCACCGAAGCTGCTGCTGCCCTGATTGAGCGTATGCAAGCGCAGCATGGCCCGTTGCTCTTCCACCAGTCGGGCGGTTGCTGCGACGGTAGCGCGCCGATGTGTTACCCGCGCACCGAGTTTCGGGTCGGGCAGCGTGATGTCTTCCTGGGCAGCATCATGGGCTGCCCCTTCTACATTAGCGGGCCGCAGTTTGAGTACTGGCAAGGCACCCATCTGACGGTTGATGTGGTCAAAGGACGCGGCAGCGGCTTTTCGGTAGAAGCGCCCGAAGGCGTGCGTTTCCTGATTCGTTCGCGGGTTTTCACCGATGCCGAGTGGGCGGAGTTGCAGGCCGCCGGTGAACCGTTGCGAGGCGAACAAACGGTGCCCGTCGCTGCATAGGTCGGCAAAGCGTAGCGCTTTGTTCAAGGCTGAAGCGCGAAGCGTTGCATAAACCACACCCGCTCTTCCCCTGCGATCAGCAACTGCGGTGCCCCTGAGCGACGGATCAGGTACGGCTGGCGGGTTTCGGCACTGGATTGGTGGGCAAGAACCAACGTGTTCGCATCCAGCCAGATCGGGTTGCTGTTCGGGCCAGGCAGCGTGGTGGCGGCCTGCACTTCGCTCCCGTCAGCCTGCATGGTGTAGACTTGGCGGTCATCTGGGGCCGCTTTTGGGTTACGCACAAAGGCGATACGATCCCCGCTTGGCGACCAAGCGGGGATGTCCTCGTGGTAATCGTCTGTGTTGGTCAGATTGACCGCATTGCTGCCATCGGCATTGGCGGCAAAAAGATCAAAGCTTTGTCCAGTCCAACGGGTGAAGACCACCGTACCCACCGGCGACCAATCCGACCAACCGGCTTGTTCGGCACGCCATTCGGTCAGACGCCCATCGGCGAGGGTGTAGATATAGTTCCGGGCCTGTTTGTCGGCACCCGTCAGCGGTTGGGCGGTAAACATCAGTGCCCGCCCGTCAGGCGACCACGCCGGGTATTTGCTGTCGAACGTGGAGGCTGAGATCTGCTTCACCGCGCCACTTGCCGTATCAAGCAGCCAAATCGTCCCCTGCGCGCTGTTCAGCCGGTGCGAGGTGAAGGCGAGCAAGCCTTGACTGGGCAACCACGCCGGGTCAAGCGCATCGCCCCCCGTGTCAATATAGTGCAAACTCGTCCGGTCAGGCAGCGCCAGGGCGATCTGCCACTGTTGGGCGGCTCCACGCACCGAGAGCAGCAGCGGCACCGGCAGTCCCGCCTCCTGCATGATGGTCGCGGCGCGGTAGCGTTCCTGTAGCGCCGTGCGCTCGCTTTGGTCGCTGTTCACCAGAACCGCCTCACTTGACAGCAGGCGACACCAGGTTGCAGCCCCGACCACCCCATCGGCGGGCAGACCATTGCGGGTCTGGAATTGCGCGACGGCGGCGGCGGTTTGGCTGCCATACAGACCCTCGGGGCCAGGAATGTAGCCGAGGTGGGCCAGACGCCGTTGCACCAGCACCACATCAGCCCCGTCTAGCGCCACACCGCTCGCCGTCGTATCAAACAAGGGGCGGATGCTAGCGCAGGGAGGCTGCGCGTCGGGCGTCCCCGTGGTGAGCAGCAGATTATCAAATCGCACCGCCAACCGATCAACGGCGCGCACGAAGAACCCGATGGTACCTGCGGCCTGGGCGGGTACGGCCAAGGTAAGCACCTCAGTTTCGTTCACCAGCACGCTCAGGCGGTCACTAAGCCGATTGACCGTGAGCCGGGCTGACTGGCCCGCTCCTAAGGGCGAGGTTGCGCTGGGTACGGTTTGGAGCACTTGGGGATCCGCCGCCTCAGCTTTGCTGAGTACCAACACCTCGCCATTGGTGCCGAGGCCAACCCCGTAGTACGCCAGACTCGCGTAGTCAGTCGGGTTGCCGCGCACTTCAAACAGCAGGCCAAAAATCCCAGCGCCCTCAAGTGGCTGTAGTTCAACCGCATAGCGTGTGGGGGCGAAGTTCAGCGACGGTAATACATTGAAGAGCAACTGACCGGGATTAGCCGTACTGAAGGCAAACGTTTCGGCACTGTACCCATTCACAGTGCCTTGTTGATCAACAAAAAACGGTGTCCAGCCACTCGTGATCTGGGCGAAATCGTCGTAAAGGAGCGGCGCGAACGGCTGTACGACAAGAGGGAGGACGGTGGCAGTAGGCTGGGGTGTGCTCGTCGCAGGGGGCAACGTCGGCGTACCGTTGTGCTCTTCGGCTGGCGACGGTGAGGCGCAGCCAACACCAACGAGGCCACTCAACAGGAGGCAAAGCCCCACGCTGACTCTAAGCCAAAGGCGGAAGGCTAGACGCACAGTGCTGCTCCTGTCACTTTAGACAAGGTTTCATGTGCCGGGTTTCAGGTCAAGCGCAGCAGAACGTCTTGCGGGTGCTCAAACGGTAAAGTAGCCACGAACCTTGTCTTAGGGAGGTGGAAGATTTAAAACATCCCATCTGATCCGTGATCCGTGATCCGTGATCCGTGATCCGTGATCCGTGATCCGTGATCCGTGATCCGTGATCCGTGATCCGTGATCCGTGATCCGTGATCCGTGATCCGTGATC
>CAIRDL010000330.1 GCA_903877345.1 uncultured Oscillochloris sp.
CAGCATCAACCTCGCCGCGCCCCACACGCTCATCTACACCTCCGGCACGACGGGCCAACCCAAAGGGGCCATGCTCACCGCAGGCAACCACTGGTGGAGCGCCACTGCCTCGGCGCTGAACCTGGGCTTGTACGATGACGACCGTTGGCTGGCGGTGTTGCCGCTCTTCCACATTGGCGGGTTGGCGATTCTGTTGCGCGGCGCTATCTATGGGATGCCTGTTGTGTTGCCCGCACGCTTCGACCCGGCGGCGGCGGTGCGGTCGCTGGAAGCCGATGGCGTCACCATCACTTCCCTGGTCGCCATCATGCTGCAACGCATGCTCGATGTTGGTGCCAACCGCCCCTGGCCGCGCCATTTCCGCTGTGCGCTGCTTGGCGGTGGCCCAGCGCCGCAACCGCTCCTCGAACGTTGCGCCGCCCAAGGGATTCCCGTCGTCCAGACTTACGGCATGACCGAAACCGCCTCGCAGGCCGTCACTTTAGCCCCCGCTGATGCGCTGCGCAAACTTGGTGCGGCGGGACTGCCACTGTTGCCGTTGGATCTGCACCTTGCGCTTGACGGGCGTGCGGCGGCGGTCGGTGAAGTGGGCGAAATCTGCCTACGCGGCCCCATGCTCACGCTCGGCTACCACGGTCGCCCCGAAGCGACGGCGGCGGCGCTGCGTGACGGGTGGTTCCACACCGGCGACTTGGGCTACCGTGATACCGAGGGCTATCTGTACGTCGTGGAGCGGCGGAGCGACCTAATCATTTCAGGCGGCGAAAATGTCTACCCTGCGGAGGTGGAGGCGGTGCTGTTGGCGCATCCGGCCGTAGCCGAAGCGGGCGTCGTCGGTGCGGCGGATCCGCATTGGGGCCACGTCCCCGTCGCCTTTCTCGTGCCCCGCGCCGGGGTGGCGCTGCCGGAAACGGGCGAACTGCTCACCTTTTGCCGGAACCGTCTGGCGGCCTACAAAGTGCCTCAGCGCCTCATCATCACCAGTGAACTGCCGCGCACGGCCTCGGGCAAACTGCGGCGCAACGAACTGCGGGCGCGGCTGACACCCAACACGACCGATCCTGCATCGGGCGTATAATAGACTTGAAGATCGCCACCAACGCGCTGATGGGCCAACAATGCCCCCATCCAACAAGGGAGATCGCCCCCGTTCAGCGCCCCCGACAGAACCTATCCCCGATCATCCGGCCATTAGCGCCTACCAGTCTGCCTTTGGACGCACCCCCAATGCAATCCAGGCCAAACAGATTAGCGAAACCGTCACCGATCCGGTCGTCTGGCAACAGGTACTCACCGACTGGCAAGCCAACGGTTGGAAAGAGAACGGGGTAGCTAAAATGCTTGACCGTTACTGCAAAGCGACTGGCGCGGCCCCAGCGGAAGCTGCTACTCCCCCCCACATTCTGCCCATCTACAACCACCCCGACCTCACGGACGAACAACGTGATCGCTGGATTGACCGCTTCCACCACGCGCTTACTCCTGCCGAGAAGCACGCGGTACTCGCCCGTTTGCACAAGGAACATCCGCTGTCATCTACCCAACCATCTCAGTCAGTAACCCACGGCGAAAGCTCATAGGCTTATCGCTCAATCTGCTGGGAGGATAGCCTAAAGGCAAGCTATCTGTGATTTTTGATGGAACAATCGGATCTGCATACACCGGGAGTTTTAAGATGTTCTGTTCACGAAACGCTCGTATCACGCATCTAGGTGCGTAGGTGTCCCAACCGTATACCAAAGAAGCCACTGCTACCCTGACACGCGGTAACAACCGTGCATCCTACTCCCGGCTATGGTTACGGAGCTTGCTGAAACAAGTGCTCTTCCCAGATCTCAAGCTCTCGGGTTTGTGCGCCTGAAAGAAGGTTTCTGTGATTGACCGCAGTGTTCCCTTTGATATGGCTGCCGAGTGCGCCGTCCTTGGCTCCATTCTGATAGATCGCGAGGCGATCCTCAGTGTCTGCCCAACCCTCCATCCTGATGACTTTTATTTGGAAAAGCACGCCTTGGTGTACGATGCGATGCTTGCCTGTCTGAACCGCCGGGTGCCCCCTGACTTGATCACGGTCGCGGGTGAACTGCGGCAGCGGGCGCACCTCGATCTTATCGGCGGACTCGTGGCCCTCGGTGACTTCATGACCGAGGTGCCTACAGCTGTCCATATCGGGTATTACGCCGAAAACATCACGCGCACCGCCACACTGCGGCGACTCATCCAGGCAGGCGGCACCATCGCCGCGCTCGGCTACGCCGAGGAGACCGAACTGGATACGACGCTGGATCAGGCCGAGCAAACCTTGTTCGCCGTTTCCCAGCGGCAGCGCGGGGCCGATTTTGTACCCATCAGCACGGTGGTCGCCCACTATTTCGCCCGCGCCCAGTCAGAGGACGTCGAGCGCGTTGTGCCGACTGGTCTGATCGACCTTGACCGTCGCCTCAATGGGGGCCTCGCAATTGGCCTTGGTTGCGGCGCGTCCTGGGATGGGCAAGACCGGCTTGGGCCTGACCATTGCCTACGAACTCGCAGTACGACAGGGCCGCAGTGTTGGGGTGGTTTCGCTAGAAATGAGTCGAGATGAGCTCCTCCAACGCCTCCTTGCTATCCATACGGGGGTGAATAGCCGTGAGATCGATGCGCGGATCCGACACGGGGATCCGATCCTCATTGATGCCCTCGGAGTCATTGCAACCGCACCCTTGGCCCTTGAGGACAGTGCGATGCTTAACAGCGGGAGTTTGGAACAGGACGCTGACATTGTCATTTTTATCTATCGGGAGCAACCATCCGCCGCATCAGGCCAGACAGCGGCGACCGAATTACATATTGCCAAGCATCGCAACGGGGCGTTGGGGAAGGTGCCGGTGTATCTCGATGCCACCACGACCCGCTTTGCCAACCATGAGCGCTACCGAACGCCGGAGACGTACTGATCTCGCGCACTGGCATCTTTACGCAACATTGTGCTAATACTGCACAGGTAGCCCCTGCCACGCCGTGGCAGCACTGGCACTGCCACGCCGCCTCCGCCTATTTTGGTGCCACGGTGCGTGGTCACATCCGATCGCACGGCATCAGAGGCGTTAGTGCCAGCGTTGCGTCCCCTGCCTAGATTCCGCCCACACAAACAACCGCGAGGCTCGCCATTCCTGGCAAGCCTCGCAGTGCTGTGCGCTTCGGCGCGAGCTTCTTGTACGACCAACATCCCCAGCTAGGGTAGCCTGCCACTCATCCAGAGGGCGATGGTTGCTAACCAGATAAAGGCGTCCCACAGTCGCTTCAGTATCCATATCCACGATATCTGGGCAACCCAATAGTAGGCCAGTACTGCAATGACAAGGGACACAAGAATGGGGTGGGACCGAGGCCAGACGCGGGTGGCGGTGGGGTCGGGCTGGGTGTCGTCGGTATCCATTTAGAACGCTCTCCTTGTGTAGTGTTGCAGCGGTTGTCCACTCCGAGGATAGCGGGTAGCGCTAAGTTCTACCTTCACCTTTCAGCGCATCGTACCGCTGATGCCATTGGCCTCGGCTCAGGGTGCCAACAGTGCCATTGTGGCTGCTCTGTCCCGTGATGCTTTTCTCGTTGTGGGGAGCCAAAGAAAAATTTATATTTTTTTGGCACGGTACGGTATGCACCGTTGAGCACAACCAGCCCCTCGCGTCGAAGGCAACGATGCCCATCAAACTGCTCCACACCTTTGATGCCAACAACCACTTCATCAGCGGCGACCCTATCCACGACTAGCGATGATGATCGTTGCCCCTATGTTGTATTGCCGCCCATTAGAGCGGCAGCCTGAATGGAGTCACG
>CAIRDL010000331.1 GCA_903877345.1 uncultured Oscillochloris sp.
GGTCGAGAGGACTCGATCTTAGTTCGAGTCCTCTCTTGCACTCTGAGCGCACACCCGTCAGGGCTTGCGGCTTTGCGGCTTTGCGGCTTTGCGTGAGATTGTTGAACTCGGCTCACCCAGATCTTCCTGATGGGTCTGGCCTGACCCCTGACCCCTGACCCCTGACCCCTGATCCCTGATCCCTGAAACCCATCCCCTACCGCCACACCAACGGCATAAACGTAATGCGCGGTGCCCCCACGTTAGTGAGACCACCGTCGAGGTCGGTTAGCACCAGTTCGAGCGCCGGGTCACGATCCAGGTTGACGAGGACGGGCGTGCCCTTCACGGCGGCAGTGGTGAGGTGCGGCCAACCCGTCACCATAGTACCATTCGTCTTCCAGGCGAAGATTTGCCCGTCGTCGGCACCCGCTACCACTTCTGGCTGTCCGTCACCATCCACATCGCCCACCACTGGGCTGGCGAAGACTGGCGCACCCGCTGTTTGCGGCCAGCCTGGGAGCGCTGTGCCGCTGCTGTCCCAAGCATACACACGCCCATCGTCCGCACCGACTACCAGTTCTGGTTGTCCGTCAGCGTTGAGGTCGGCGGCGGTCGGCGTAGAACGAATTGTCCAACGGGTGACGCGCCGCCACAGTAGGCTGCCATCAGCGCCGAGTAGATAGATGTAGCCGTCGCCCGAACCAACCGCCACTTCCAGCCCCGCACGGGCCGAGATGAAATCGGCGACCACCGGTGCGCCCAGGATCATGTCGCCCGTCTGGTAGGCCCAACGCTGGGTGCCGTCGCCGTTGAAGACGTACATTTGGCCGTCTGACGAACCGATCACGATTTCGAGTTGTCCGTCGCCGTCGAGGTCGGCGAGGCGCGGCGAACTGTTGACCACTTGGCTGCCGAAGAGGTCGGGTTGCCCGCCCAGGCTGGCGCTCCACAGGGCCGTGCCGTCAGCGCGGCGGGCGTAGAGCTGCCCGTCGGCGAGGGGCACCACCACTTCGGGGCTGCCGTCGCCGTTGATGTCACCCACCGCAGGCGTGGCAAGGATGCGGTAGTCGGTCGTCGGGTCGTCACCGAGGCGCACGGGCCAGCCGGGGAGGGCGGTACCGTCAGCGTGCCAAGCGTACAGCCGCCCGTCTTCCGCGCCGGTCGTCAGCTCCAGCTGCCCGTCACCGTTGAGATCCGCCACCGTGACGGCCGCCTTGATGCCGCCGCCGGTTGTCTGGGGCCAACCCGCCACGGGGCGCAAGAGCGCGTCGTAGACCTCCACTTGATTAGCCGTAAGGTTGCCAACAATAATCTCCACTTGGCCGTCGCCATTCAGATCGGCCACCTGCGGCCCGCCAAAGTAGCGCGAGTTGCCCACCGTGGTGGCTTGCGGCTCCATCAGCGACCCGGTGGCTGGTGTTCCCGCCCAAATACGGCTCGCCACGCCCGCCGAGAGTTCGTACCACTGCGCCTGTTCGCGCCCCGCCGTCATAATGTAGCGCGTAAACTGCGGGTAGGCTTGCCAGATGCCGATGTACTCAATCGGCCAGTGCCAGGCGACGGGGAAGGCTTGCGCCAGCGGCAGGTCGTAGCCGACGAGCGGACTGGTGCGGTCGTACACGTTGTTCACGCGCTGGGTGTTGTCCAGTCGCCCCGGCCCAACAAGGTGAACCACCTGCCCGGTGTTATAGACCTTGAGGTAGGGGTCCCACGGCAGCGGCGGCAAAGCGTCCGCCGGGTTGGCGCTGGCTTGGGTGAGCAGGACAGTCAGCACGGCTTTGTAGCCCGGTACGGCGACCTTTTGCGCGACAGGCGTGTTGGTCTGGAGCCAGCCAGCCAGGGGCGGTAATGCAGTGCGGGTGTGGGTAAAGATCTCGAAGTTCGCATCCTCGCCAAAGCTTAGGTCGCGGCTCAGCACGAGGGCGCCCGCGCCATCGCGGACAACGACACGGGCCGCGCCGCCGCCTACCACCGGCAAGCGCTGGAGGAAACTGTGGTCGTAGCCAGCACCACGGGCCAGGGCTTCGTAGCTCATCCGCACGGCGGCGAGATTGCCTGCGCTGTCCAGCCCGCGCTCAATGTCCACCCGCGTCACAAAGTCGTTGTAGTCCCAATCCGACCAACCGACTTTCTTCAGATCTTCGTAGACCACGAAGGTGCTGTCTTGGTGCCAATTCAGCGGCCCGTAAGTCGTGACCCTGGCGCGGTCGTCGGGGTCGTCGTCGGCAGGCACCCGCACCCGGTTGTCGGCAGGGATGGTCGCGCCTAGACTGTCTTGCCCCGTCGCGCTGCCTTCAAGCACGTAGGGCGAGCCCGCCGTAATGCCACTCGCCACCGTCAGGAAACTGACCCGGTGGCTCGTGTCGCCCGTCAGAGTGGGCAGCGCCCAAACGCCTGCGCTGGGGTCAGCGAATGGAGCGTCGTTAAGGCGGACTGAACCTGCCACCAAGCTCAGGGCGGCGGGCAGGGTCAGCGCCAAGTTGGGGTTTACCGCCATACCGTGCCCGACATTGCCCACCGTCAGGGTAAAGGTCATCACTTCGCCGTCGTGGAGTTCGGCAGCATCAGCCATTGCCGCCACCGTCAGCGCTGGGGCGACGATGGTGTTGGCGACCGTGTTGCTGGTGAGCGTGCCGTCGCGGTGAACCAGGGTCGCCGTATTGCTGATCACGTCGCCGTCGCGGGCCGTGCTGGCAAGGGGCAGAGTCGCCCGAATGGTCACGCTGCGCTGCTCACCCGGCGGAATACTGCCGAAACTTGCGCTTACGCTGTTGAGCGTCGCGCTGCCGCCGTCTACACCGTCAAGGCGTAGCCGCGCATCCACCGCATCACTGACTTGAGCCGTGTAGATCGTCGCGTTAATCGGCGCAGCCGGCAGCGTAAGCGTGTAGCTAAGCGGCGCACCGTAGGTCAATTCGCCGTCAACCACGGCAACCTTGGCGAGACTGGCCCGTGGCGTAAAGAGCGTGACCAGCGCCTCGGGGCCGTTGTAGCGCCACTCGTCGGCGATGCTGTCGCCGTTGCGATCTGGTGGCGTGCCGGGGCGCGTGTCGTAGGTGGCGAGGCGGACGCTACTCGTTAGATCGAGACTCGCGCCAATCGTCGGGTCTACATGGGCGGTAAACGTGACGCTCCAAGTCGCGCCGACGTGGAGCTGTTCAAGCTCGTAGGTCAAGGCGCTCGCATTGGCACTGTTGGTGTCGGTGAAAACATCAGTTTGCGCTGGGAAACCGGGCGGGTAGGCCACCGCGCTGCCGAGGCTCGCCACAAAGCGCACGCCGCTTGGTAGCGTGTCGGTGAGCGCGACGTTATGGGCGATGCTGTTGCCGAGGTTGGTCACTTGCGCGATGAATGTCACCGTGTCGTTGGCCCCGACTTGGGTCTGGTCGGCGTGGTAGCCGACGATAAGATTGGGCTGCGCGATAGTCAGATTAGCGGTCGCCTTGCTGCTGCGCCGCGTGACCCGATTGGTCTCAATGCCGTGATAGGCGTACCCCAGGTTGTTGTAGCCGCTGGTCGAGTCGTACCAACCGACGTAGGCGCTGGTCGCCACGGTGCTAAGACAGCACTGGTTCCACAGCAGCGTCGTCGGACTACCCACCCTATAGCCCGTCACCAGACTGTCGAAGCTGATGGTGAAGGTGAGCGGCACAGTGCCTGCGGTATTGTCGAGCGTTTGGAGGAAAAAGCGCAGTTCGCGGGCACCGTTGCCAAACGGATTCGGCGTGTGGTGCGCCGTGTCGAGGGTCGCGCCCACCACGCTCTCGCCGCCAGTCAGGGCGACCAAGCCATCGGGGAGACTGTTGATCTGGACGACCGGCCAATAGGCGACGGTGCCAGAGGCAACGCTGCCCGTCACCGTCCAGCGCGCAATTTCGCCAATGGTCACAGTGGCGGGCGTAACACTCAGGCTGGCGGTGACACCCTTGATGTAGACGGTCTCATCATCGGTATTTGCGTCGGCAAGCACGGTGGTTGCGGCCCACTGATGGCCCTTGTTGTCGGCGCGGCTGTTGTAGGCCACACTGGCAAGGTTGTTCATCGAGGTACCCGCCGCCAACCCATCCGGCACAGTTGCTTGGTAGGTAAAAGTTTCGGAAGCGTTCACCGCCAAGCTCGCCACCGTCGCCCACGTCAGCGTGCCGCCCGCCCCAGTCACGGGACTGCCCGCCGTGGTGCTGTAGCTACTCGCCTGCGGGGTCGCACTGCCGCCACTAGCCGCAATGACGAGATTGGCGGGTACCGTGTCTATCACCGCCAGATTGTAGGCGGTCGCCTTGCCGCTATTCGTAACCTTGATGGTGTAGGTGACGATGCTGCCGCCAATCAAATTGGTGCGCGGATTGGCCGTCTTGGTCAGTTGCAGTTCGGGGGCCAAATAGTCAAGCGTGGCTGACTGGCGCAAACTGTAGGCCGCGCCGGGGGTGTTCATACCACTGAGTTTGCCGAAATTGGCGACGATCCAACCTGGCTGCAGATTGGGGATGTCGCCAAGCTGCGCGTCAATCGTCACCTCCCAGGTGCTGCCAAGGGCCGCATTACAGAGGTGCCACTCCAAGTATTGCAACCCGCTGAGGGTGCCGATGGTCGGGGCTGAGGGAGCCGCGACACAACTGGGGCCGTCGCTGTAGGTGCCAGTCAGGGTGTGGGCGGCACTGTCCGGCACATAACTCATGCCCCGAGGCAGAAAATCGCGAATGATGATCGCCTTCGCATCGAGGTTCGCGGCGCTGTTGTAGCGCAACCGGAAGCGCAAGGTGTCGCCCGTAAAGGCCGCCGCCCGCGTTGTCCAAGCGCCTGTCACTGGGTCGCGCACTTCTTTGCTGAAGGAGGGCATCGTTGTGCCGACGGTGGACTGAGCTTCATCGGGGGTGGTTGCGCCCAGGCGAGTCAAGTCGGGAATGGCCTGCCAATCGCCTGCGACCTTCACCCGATTGGTGAGTTGGTCGCCGGAAACGATGGGCTGCCCTTTGTTTGGCGCAGCTTCATAGGTCGAATCAACCACAGCGCGGAAGGTGATGGTGCGCTGCACGCCGGGGCCAGTCTCCGCAGCGGGTAGTTCCCAACTGAGCACCGTTTGGCCGACGCCAGGGGTATGGGCGGCAATGGTGGTCGGCACCCGGTCGGCGCTGCCTTGCTCGTAGCTCAGCCCATCGGGCAGCGTATCGCTGATAACAACATTGGTGGCGCTGTAATACTCTGAAACAACAAGATCGAGGGTGAAGGTAATGCTGGTGCCAATGCCGACAGTAGTGGGCGTGGCACTTTTCGCAATAGTCAGATAAGCGGCGCGCACCGTGGCAGGCGCATCATCGGCGGGCGTCGAACTGGTACCGTCGGCGGAGGCGACGCCGCTGTAGATGGCGCTGGCCTCGTAGGTCGCGGGCAGCGCGGTATCTTCGGGGATGGGCAAGCCACTCATTGGGCCAGCGAATGGCCCGGCGAGAGCAGCGGTGTCAGTAAGCGTGCGGAAGGCGTA
>CAIRDL010000332.1 GCA_903877345.1 uncultured Oscillochloris sp.
ATTGCCATTCCCCGGCACGCCAGGGTCATTCCCCAAGCTCCCGGCCAGCCACGCCAGATACGCGACGACCAACAGCCCGAGCAATTTACTCAAACTATAGCCACGGTCGGGGAGCATCGGCAGCAAACGGAAGCCAAGGGCGAACAGTGCAAGGCCGAGCAGTTCCAATACGCCCACCCAGAGCAACGGGGCGACCGTGTTGACCACGCTTTCGCGGTTGAACATCGCCGACCACGTCCCGCCGGTGGTGTAGCGCGGCCATTGGCCGTCAGTGAGGCGCAACGCGGTCTGATTGCGGTCAGCAATCAGCAGCGGGGACTTATAGACTTCAGACCAGAGGACATCCTGGGTGAGTAAGGTCTTGGCGCGAACTGACGAATAGGTGCCAGTCTTCGCAAAAATCAGCACACGGGGGTGATCATAGACGTGGAACGCCTCTTCGGCAGGCTGATCAGGGATCTCAGGACCCAAAATCGTCGGGTAGGAAGTTACTTCAGCGACTAAGGTAAAGCCCAACTCGCCAGTGAAAAGATAATGGTAGTAGCGCATCAAGACGGGGTAGCGCATGCGTAGGCGCGAGGTGCTATCGTAGATGCGATTGCTCGTCAGGGTGATGTAATCGGCCTGATCGAGTTGCGCGAGCAGCCCCGTGTCGGTCTGCCCTTCATCGTTGAACGTCCCTGCGTACTTATTCGCATCATCCTCGGCATAAGGGGCCGACTGCACGCCCTGATAGGTACCACCCCAGGTCGCCGTCGTCACCTGAAGGGGCAACGGGTCGTCCCACAGTTCGACCATCACCGAGGAACCAGCCGGAGCATGGTCAGCGAACCAGCGTGCGGCCATCACCCGCGAGTGCGGCAGCGTATAGATGCGGGTAAAGGCGTAGGCCCAACCCAGCGTCAGCAGCACACTGATGAGCGGCAAGGCAACCCCGACAGTGCGCCGCAGCCCACGTTGCCCGCGCCCCCATGTCCAGACCTGCACGAGCGCCCATGCGCCAAAGATGGTCAGCGCACCGTAGATGGGGAGCAGGTAGCGCAGCGTAATGGCGAACTGGTTGCCTTGCCAGGCGAAGTAGAAGACCGCCCAGGTGAACGGCACCCAAGCGGCACTCAGCGGTGCAGCGTCGGCACGCGGCCAAAGCACGCGCCGGAGGCCCAAGGCCGCGAAGACAATCAGGCCACTCCAGGCGACGAGGCCCAAGCCCGGCCCCATTCCCCACAACACCATATTTATCCACGGGAAGAGATAGGCGGAGCGGCCCACCCACTGCTGCCCCGGAGGAAAATCTACCTCGCCGTTCACCAAGCCTTGCACTGAAGCCAAATTACTGAGAAAGCGCGGTTCGGGGCGCAGATCAAAGAAACCTAAGCCTTGAAAAAACGAAGCGCTCTGCGTCACCACGGGCGAAGTTGCGGTCGAACCGACAAACGCATCGGGCGCAAACGTGCGGAAACTGAGCAGCGTCAGCGTGCCTGCCAGCACCAAGAGCGGCAACTCATGCCGTACGAAGCGGTCGAAGGCGTGCGCGGGGCGATTCATCTGGGCAAAACGCACCGCCGCAATAACCGCCGCGACAATAGCCAGCCCGCCCAGGGTTCCCAGCGTGATGCGATTCGCCATCGCCGCGCCAATGCTTATCCCAAGCAGCGCATAGGCCGACCAACCGCGCCCTTGGGCAACCCGCACCGCCCAGTAGAGGCTCAACAGGCAGAAGAAGGTCGAGAAGATCGGATCAACGAAGAAGTGGCTCTGCTGAATCGGCATCACACTGAGGGCGGCGAATAGCGCCGCGAGCAAGCCGACGCGCCCATTGAAGAGCCGATAGCCGAGCAGGAAGATCAGGCAGATCGAGCCAAGGTCGAAGAGCACCGCCAGACCACGACCGACCTTCTGAATCTCACCGTAGCCCGTCAGATTATGGCTGTCGGGGTTGAAGATCGGTTGGAGAAAGCTCAGTTTAGGGAAGGCACGCTCGGGGTTCGGGATGGAGGGGCCATAACTGGTACGCACCTCGTTCGGTGCCGTGGGTTCGCTCCCCACTTGTGGTGGCCCAGTGAAGCCACGTGCCTCGGCGGGCAGGCGTTCATTCGGCGTCAACGCTACCGCAACCGCACGGGTGAGCAGTTGGGGGAATGGGCCGTAGACGTAGAGGGAGAAGCGGTCGTAGTTACGGGGGTTTAGCGGCGAGCGGGAGGCGTCGTAGAGTTCAGCAAGGCTACCGGGCAAATGCAGGCTCGACGCCACATCCGAAAAGAAACGCTCATCGGGATGTTGGCCGGTGTCCGCGTCCCACGTCGTCAGACTCAGCGTGCGAAAGTAGGCAGCGAGGCCGAGAATGGCAACGAGGAGCAGGAATCGTACCCAGAGCGGGGTTCCCGATGCTGAACGGCCTTGGCTCGTCACAGACTCAGCGACAACAGACGGTTGGTGCTCCAAGTTTGCGCGCCTAGGGTAAGCAGAAGGGAAAGATGCACGCGGTTCCACGCCGCAGCGGGGCTATTATAACGAAGAAAGGGCAGTGAGGCGTGAGGCGTGACCCGTGACCCGTGACCCGTGACCCGTGACCCGTGACCCGTGACCCGTGACCCGTGACCCGTGACCCGTGACCCGTGACCCGTGACCC
>CAIRDL010000333.1 GCA_903877345.1 uncultured Oscillochloris sp.
AGAAGCGATAGGTGGCCTTGAGCATGGCCGGATCATCGGTCGCTTGGGGCAACGAGGCATGGGGTTGGGCCCCCAGCGCGGTGGCCAACTGCACCAGACGAGCGGTACGCCGCACATCGCCCAACACCGCGTCCCCAAACTCCTCCTCGGCCCATGTGGCTGGCTCACCCATTGCATTCGTCCTGTGATTGTCTGTTGGAGCCGACCCACTGCCTGCTCTTCTTCCTATCCTAACACGGCCAGCACCCCCAAAAACGTTTTGGGTAAGGGTATGGGCCGCGCACTGGGGAGGGCACCGCAGCACCGCTAGGCCGCCTGGCAGCGCAGGGGCACGGCCAGGTTGCGGCCCACGATTTCCTGACCGCGACGCACGGCGGCCACGAGGTCGATCCAATCCGTCGCAAAGCGCTCCTCGGGGTCTTCCAGCAGCGTCCGCAGCATCCACCCGCCCCCCTGCGTGTGCAACCCCAGCCCGATGGCGGTGGTGGCTGCCTGCAAGCAACGGCGCGTGGACGCATCGATCGTCTCGTTCCAGATTGGCTTCAACAGGCCCAGGATCGCGGTGTAGGTCGGCGGGTTCGCCGCCGGGTAGCCGCCCTCCGTCAGCAACTCGGCGACCAACTCCGCCGTCGCCTCATCCACCTTTTCCAGGTCAAGGGACACCAGATGCCGCACGAGGGCGGGCAGCGACAGGCGATCAATGTGGGCAAGGAACA
Source organism: uncultured Oscillochloris sp. (assembly GCA_903877345.1). Taxonomy (GTDB): domain Bacteria; phylum Chloroflexota; class Chloroflexia; order Chloroflexales; family Chloroflexaceae; genus CAIWXH01. The sequence goes on from CAIRDL010000333.1 coordinate 717, forward strand.
CATCCATCATCTGAAACAATTGGTCGTTGCGGTAGGTCTTGCTCAAGGTCTGGTCGGGCGCAGGCGTGTGATGATCATAGTCGTGCTGCGATCAGGGTGCGGATCTCCGGCGATCAGATCAGTTTGTCGGCCAAATCATAACAGTGGAAGCGGGCATACAAGTTGGTACGTTTCCGCATCAGATGTAGATTGAGCAGCCGTGCGGCAGCCACGATGCCGGGGTCATGCAGGAGCCGCTCAAGCTGATCGATGCCCGCGACCTCAATGCTCACCTGGTCGTGACCCGCAGCGGCATAGCCAACAACATCAATCGTCGCGCCAGGATAGGCCGCAAGAAACAAGGTGTCCTGTGGGTAGGCTGCACGAAACGCGAGGTTGGAGAGGTTCACAAAGGCCCAGATCTGACGTGGGTTAGCCTTGAGATACCCGACGACACACACCTCCATCGCATTGCTATTGAAGCAGGCGATGCGCGGCCATGTACTGGCGTTCGTTGACGGCAGACAACTTACGCTCCCGTAGGCTGGCTCCGTGCGCGCTGGCGATCCAAGCTGGGGAGGCTCATCTGGTCGTCAAAACTCCCAAAGGTTAGCTTCGGTAAGCGGCCCTTCGGTGATCACGGTCACGTACTCAGGATCGACTGGCTCGTGAGGGAGTTCGATCACCCAAAGGTAGTCATTGAGCGTAGGCAGCGGGAGGATCAGTTCACGCTCCGCGCCAAACTGTAGCTCAACTGGGGCACGGAGCCGGTACGCCACCGCATCCACCGGATCATAAATGACGCCGGCGAAGAAGCGGCGTGGTCGTCGAGTCGCCGTACGCCTATGCATGCTGGCTTCGACA
>CAIRDL010000334.1 GCA_903877345.1 uncultured Oscillochloris sp.
AACTTGCCACTGTTGGGCGAGTTTGTGGTCAGCCTGCGCCACGGTGGTCTAGCGCGCCTGATTCGGGGCCAACTCGGACGCACCGCCCACGCCGCCATTCAGACGGTTTTGGTCGCGGCCTATTTGCTGATCGCTATCTTCGTCGTCAACCTGACCCAGTTCCGCCGCTTCCAGCCCGCCGCGATTGAGGTTGGGCCGATTGTCACCTTCCTTGAAAAAGACGAACACTGGAAATGGCGCTACATGACCTTGGGCTTCGGCGACCAAGTCGCTTGGATGGGTGCCCAGACGTTGGCGACCAGTGTGGATGGCAATTACCACTCGGCGCGGCGCTTGCCCGAACTCACTAGCACGCCGATTGAGCGCCTTGAGGGCGCGAAGTTTCGCGGCATCCCCGGCATCGGCTCACTCCAACAATTCCTGGCCGTCCCCGAAAAGTACAACCTCAAGTTCATCTTCTCCAACGACCAGTTTTACGACCCGTTGCTCTATTTCTCCGGCTGGCACCGGCTCCAGCGCCTGGAAAACGGCATTATGGTGTGGGAACGGGCCGACATTCCGGCGCTCCCCGAGGAACTGCCGCGCAAAGAGATCCCTGTCTTCCAACGCGTAATGTGGGGCTTGGTGCCGATGGGTGCCATCTTCACCGCCTTGATTATGCTCAGTAGCTACGCGGTGCGTCAGGCGCTTCGGGCGGGTGGGTATCTGAAAAAAACCGGGGAAGCTAAAACACAACCGCCCGCCCCCACGTCGCGGCTCTGGAGCTTGCGCGTTTTTGCGTTGCTCATCAAAACTAAAGTCCGTCGCTTGGTCGCCGTTGCGTTGCGACTGGCCTTGAGGCCGTGGCGCTGGCTCGATGCGCGGCTGCTGCGCTGGTCAGCCCTGCCGCCAAGTGACAGCAGTTCCGCGATTCCTTGGCAAATCTGGGTAAAGTGGCTCGCCCGTTTACCGCGTCCCCGGCCCATCGCCCGACCCGCCCGCGCCATCCGCGTCGCAACCCTCGGCGTCATCCTCTTCGCCGTCGTGATGCAGCTCACCCTGAGCTACCAAAGCGCCACCACCAGCCCCGAGGCGGTGATGCAAGCCTATTATGACGACCTCGACTTCCGCCGTTTCGTCGAGGCTCACGCCCGCCTTGACCCCAAAACGCGCCCCGCCTACGAACAATATTTGCTCAACCTGTCGCTGCGCGGCGGCCTGTTGGCTTCGTATGGCAAACTCGACAGCGTGATTGTGCGAACGCTCCGCAACGACGGCGACCGCGTCACCGTTGAGGTGCAGACCGTCTGGATAACGGCGCTCAACACTTATCCTTCGACCCGCGAACACGAGTTGGTGCGGCGCGACGGGCACTGGTACATCACCCCAGACGAACCGACCGTGCAACACCCGACCGACCTCTTTGTGCGGCGGCCCACCCTCGACTTCTACGCGCCCGACACTCGCGCCGATAGTGGCCTGGGCTTGCCCCCGGCAGCGAGCGACCGCCCCACTATCGAGGTGCGCTCGGCCCGCCTCGTGCAAGTCGCCGGGCGCTACAGTGTGGTTGGCGAACTGGCAAGCCGCGACCCCGACCCCGCCGACGCCACCGTGACCGCCGTACTCTACGGGGCTGGTTCGGTCGAATTGAGCCGTTACAACGCCCAATCCGCCATGATCCACAAACTGCTTCCCGGCGAGACGACGCCGTTTCGCGTGGACTTCGAGGGCGTGGCGGGCGCGCTCATCACCGATACGACGAAAGTGGGCGACTTCAAACCGGGCGACTTTACACCGCCGCAGCTCGCACAGCCCGTCGAAGTCTTCGCCGTCAACGGCAAGGCGGTCGTCACGGGGCGTGATCTGGTGCGGACGCTGGCAATCCAAGACTTACAGACAAGCGTGGCGGCTGACGGCACGATCAGCGTGAGCGGCAGCCTGTACAACACCGGCACCGCCGAGGCGACCATCCCCGAGTTGCTGATCACCTGCTACGACGCGGCGGGTCAGGTACTCTGGGTTGAACAGCATTTTGAGGAAGCCGGAGTATTGCC
>CAIRDL010000335.1 GCA_903877345.1 uncultured Oscillochloris sp.
AAGGCGCAGCGGTGGGCATCGGTGCAGTGCTAGGCACCATCGTCGCGGAAAGCGAAGCGGTCGCCGTTACACCGGCAGCGCTGCCGCAAGCTGCGGTGGCGGCGGCACCAGCGCCAGTCGCAGAGCCGGTGAGCAATGGCAGCAACGTGACGCCCACCGCCCACAAGGTCGCCGCCGAACATGGCGTGGACTTGCGCGGCTTGAGCGGCAGCGGGTTCGGCGGGCGAATTACGAGGGACGATGTGTTGCGAACGGTGAGCGTAACGCCGCCTTCGCCGACCGCCACGGTTGAGCCGCCGGAGCCGATTCGGGCGGTGGCGCTGCCGCCGCCGGGGCCGGTTGTGCGCGTCGCCGTGGCAACCCCGGTGCTTGGCCTCGCGCCGGTGGCGGACGGTCGCCGCGAAGAGCGCCTGCGGCTCAGTCGGCGGCGGCAGACGATTGCGCGGCGGCTCGTCGAGGCCCAGCAGACCGCCGCGATGCTCACGACCTTCAACGAGGTTGACATGAGCGCCGTGATGGCGCTGCGGAAGCGCCGGAAAGAGAGTTTCAAGGAACGCTTTGGGGTCAATCTGGGCTTCATGTCCTTCTTTGCGAAGGCCGTGGTGGGCGCGCTGAAGGCGTATCCGTATGTCAACGGCGAGATCCAAGGCGACGAGGTGGTGATCAAGCAGTACTACGACCTCGGGGTGGCGGTGGGCGTCGAGGAAGGGTTGGTCGTGCCGGTGGTGCGCGACGCCGACCGCAAGAGCTTCGCTCAGCTTGAACAGATGATCGGCGATTTGGCGCAGAAAGCTCGCGACGGCACCCTAAGTTTGGCCGAACTTCAGGGTGGCACCTTCACCATCACGAACGGCGGTGTCTACGGCTCGCTCATGTCCACGCCCATCCTGAACACGCCCCAGGTCGGCATTCTTGGCATGCATAAAATCGAGGAGCGGCCCGTGGTGGTTGGCGGGCAAATCGTGGCGCGCCCGATGATGTACCTAGCCCTCAGTTACGATCATCGGCTGATTGATGGTGGCACCGCCGTGCGCTTCCTAGTGCGGGTCAAGGAACTGATCGAAGACCCGGAGGCGCTGCTGTTGGAGGGCTAAACGCTCCTGCGGTTGCGGGTGCGAGCATGCGTGGTCAGATCGCACCCCAACCTCCCCATCCCCCATCCTCCATCCTCGGCTATGATAGGCCCATGCACAGGCTCCGCACCCATTGGCCTCTTCTGGGTCTCCTCCTCATCGCCTTGCTGTGGCGGCTGCTGCTGTGGGCGCAAGCCCCTCATCAGCCCGCCAATGACGAGGTTGAGTATCTCCAGGTGGCCCGCGATCTGCTGGCGGGGCGTGGCTGGGCCTTCTACACCCATTGGCGCTGGTTGCGCGCCCCACTCTACCCGCTCTATCTGGCAGGCGCGCTGGGCCTGGCCGGCCTCGATCCCTCGGCAAGCACCGCGACGGTGCTGCACCGCGCAGCATTGGCGAGTCTGCCCCTGAGTCTGGGCGTCGTTTCCTGCGTCTACTGGCTGACCCGTAAGCTAACGCCCGCCAGTGGTGATCGCCCCGCCCTCATTGCCGCCGCCGCCGCTGCACTGCTCCAGACCAACGCGACCTTCGCCAGTCTCTATATGAGCGAGACGCTGTTCACTTTTCTCTTTAGCTGGGGCTTGCTCGCCCTCGTCGCGTGGCGGGAACGCCGAGGTTGGTGGCGCGCCATTGGGGCGGGCGCGCTGCTTGGCTTAGCCTGCCTGACCCGTTCGGCGGCCCTGGTGTTCCTGCCCGTGGTTGCCCTCTGGATGGCCGTTGTCCCGACCCCGCCAGCGCAATCCCGTTGGCCCTGGCTTGGCCCGCCACTGTTGCTGCTGCTCGGCACCGCCGCAGTCATCGCACCGTGGACGCTGCGGAACTGTGTCGCCTACGAACGCTGTATCCTGATCGAGACCGGCGGTGCCTATAATCTCTGGGCCTTCTACGAGCCACGCGAGAGCTTGGCGACCATTAACCAGACCCTTGAGGCAATCCCGAATCCTGCCGAACGGGCCGACGAAGCGACCCGGCGCGGCCTAGCACAATTGCGCGCCGACCCGCTGATCCTGCTCCGCAAGCTCCCGGCGGAGTGGACGCGGCTCTGGGTCGTGAAGCCCATCGAGGATCGCTTTCTGTTGCTGAGCGCGTACAGCGACCCGCCGCCGCTAGTGTTTCTGACCGGGTTGCTACTCGACGATCTGCTCTACCTAGCCATTCTGGTGCTGGCACCATTCGGCCTCGCGTTCGCCCGCCGCAACGCGCTGGGCGTCCTGTTGGGCCTGTGGCTGCTCAGCTTTGTCGCCGCTACCCTCGTGACCCATGCCGAGGGGCGCTATCGGCATTTTCTCTTCAGCGCGCTCATCCCCTTGGCGGCGGTGACGCTCGACGCGCTGCAACGCAAGGCACGCTTACGCCCGCTGTTGACCCTTAGCGCCGGCATGCCGTTGATGTTGGCGCTGCTGCCCTGTCTGCTCTACTACCCGTGGGCCTGGGCAGGCAACGGGGCCTTGCGGAGCATCTACCGGGGGGTGGGCGATAGCTTGGTGGCACTCGGTCGTGACGAAGCAGCGGCGCAAGCCTACCAACAAGCGCTCGCCATCGCCGCAACGCCCGACGGTTGGCTGGCCCTTGGCAACCTGTGGCGGCGCATCGGGGCCACTGAGGCGGCAACAGCAGCCTATGCCCAAGCCCACGCGAGTGAGCCAACGTATGTAGCGGCGAGTGCCATCCAAGGTGATTGGCTGCGGTTTTTAGGAAAAAAGGAGGCGGCGCGCACCGCCTTTCGGGGGCGGTACGTGGACGAACAGCGAGTAACCGACTGGAGCTATCAGGGGCTTACCCCAGGCGCGGTTGCGGTGCTGGAGGTGGGGGCCGGTCTCGACTTCGGCTACCTTGGCGGCGTCTACACTGCCGAGCGTGTAGCAGGCGTCACGGCCCGCTGGACGAACGGGCGCGGGCGGGTGCGTCTGCGTGCGGCGGGCACACGGCAACTGGTGACGCTGCGAGTCGCCGCCCCGTGGCCGACTGGTGCGCCAGTGCCGTTGCACCTCTGCGCCGCCGGAATGTGTCAGGCGCTAACCGTGGGGCCGACGTGGCGCGTCGTGCGGCTGGTAACGCCCACAGCAGCCGAGCTAGAGCTACGCAGCCCCACCTTTGCCGCCCCGGACAAGCGCGACTTGGGAGTGCAACTCGCCTGGATTTCGGTAGCCACGCTGGCCCCGTGAACGGCCCTGTGGCATGGGGTTAGGGTGTCAAAAATAAATTAGCTCGCCTGGGCAGCTTGCAGATTGCAGATTTGCCGCAATAGGAGGGGCTTCAGCTTCCAAATGCTTGAACCACACCACATGCTCATCTGGAACCCACTTGCGCCTATAGGCGTGGTGTTACCAGGAAGTCGGTTTATGGAACGTGCCCACATTGTCCGTAAGTTCGTCGGGGAACTGACTCTGGGCCAGAACACCTTGCCGAATGGGCCGCACAAATGAGGCGTAGCGCTGAAGTTGTCGGCTCAGACTTTTATCTGGGTAGAGGATGCCGACAGGTAAGCCTAGTTCATCACGCACGATCCGGATAGGCTCACAAAGATCCGAGTCATTCGTTACCACCACTGCGGTATTGGTCAAAAAGGTGCCAAAGATGATCGAGATGGTGGGCACGGTGCGGAGCGCCCGCAGGTACATATCCTGACGCACCGGCTGACCTGGGTCGTTGGGCCGCGCACTTACACGGGCGGTGAAGTACTTGATAGCCGTAATAGCGTGGGGCGGTCTGAGCAACAAATGGAACAGAGTGTCTAAATTCAGCCACTTGTGCGGAGTACCCTTCAGGGCACGATAGTAGAAGTTGAAGCCATCGACGTAGATTGTGGTACGCATCGTTGCTCCTCAGATAAGCAGAACCTCCATCGGTAAACCGATGGAGGTTCGCGCCGTACCACCAAAGCGGTACGGGGGGTGCGTGCATGGTACCAGTTCGCATGTAAATTGTCAACTGGCACATGCCCAATGTCATGGCTTCCTGCACACCTCTGGCTGGTGACTGAAGTCGCGCCTACGGAGCCTACGCCGGAGCCGCCCGCGCAGGCGGCGGTCGGCCACCGGCCTTGGTGCTGCGACTTCAGTCGCGAGCCCCGTTGCAACCGTCATGCTCCCCCCATGCCGCGAGTTGCCCGTAGTGGCAAGATGTAGTAGAATGGGCCGGTACGGTCGTCACAGACGGCCCGCCCTCTCCGCTGGTAAAGGCCGGTGCGTTTGAGTATCTGTCCCACACTTGGCTAACGATCCAAGGAGCTTTGAACTAGACGGGACTACGGCCTGCCAGTGCCGAACTGGCCGTCTCGGTAGTGGCTACGTCGAGACGTAAAACCGGCCTGTGGACTGGCGGTAAGCCCCCCTCAGATGGCACGCTAGGATGAAGCAGGAATTTTGCCGTGATCACATGGGATCACTTAGAAAGTAGCAGGATATGAATGGCAAGCAGAACCGAAGAGATGGTGCGGCATCTGAAGGCCCTGTCCATGAACACGCCCGACATTGAGGCGTCAGCCGTCGTGAGTGTTGATGGACTCATCATGGCTTCGGCGCTGCCCGCTGACGTCGAGGAGGATCGGGTCTCTGCTATGAGTGCCGCTATGCTCTCACTCGGCGAACGGATCGCCAACGAGCTACGTCGCGGTCAGCTCGACCAGGTCTTCGTCCGTGGCGAAGATGGCTATGTCATCCTGATGGCAATCGGCGAAGAAGCGGTACTCACCGCCCTCGCCCAGAGTCGGGCGAAACTCGGTCTCGTCTTCCTTGATATGCGCCGCACCGCCAACGAGTTGATCAATCTCGTGTAGGTCGCCGGTCGCTCGCGCCGAACGCTGAAAGGGCCAGGGGTCATCCCCCTGGCCCTTTTGGTTGCCCACAACTGCCGCTACTCGCTGAACAGACTGCCCAAGTTAACGTTCATGCCGCTGCTATTGCTGCTCGATGACTAGCCGACAAAAGCGCCTTAATCGAACGAGGGCGAGGGCCAGCTTATGCTGCTGCTACTGCTGCTCGAGGATGGCATGTAATGGGCGAGTTTCTTGGCGAGGTTCATGGCGGGCATCGTCTGAAGCCAGATCCGCCCTGGGCCACGCAAGGTGGTGAGGAAAAGTCCTTCGCCGCCAAACAAGATATTCTTGAAGCCGCGCACCATTTCCACGTCCATCTGAACCGTGGGTTCGTACATCGCGACGTGGCCGGTATCCACTTTGAGGACTTGACCGGCTTCGAGGGTGTACTCGACAATCTCGCCATCGAGTTCGACAAAGGCCAACCCGGGGCCGGTAAGCCGCTGCATAATGAAGCCCTCGCCGCCGAAAAGGCCCGCGCCCAATTTGCGCCGGAAGTGAATGTCGAGCTGCACACTGCGCTCGGCAACCATGAAGGCGTCCTTCTGGCAGATGAGTTGCTGCCCAGTGCCAAGGTTGAGGGGTACGATCTTGCCCGGTAGTTCAGCCGAAAAGCCGATCAGCGCAGTGCCGCCGGTCGAGGTAAAGCTAACCATGAAGACCGACTCGCCAGAGAACATGCGCTTGAAGGCTCCGCCCAAGCCGCCTTCCATGTTGGTTTCCATCTTGACGTTGGCGCTCATCCAACTCATGCCGCCACGCTCAGAAAAGACGGTTTGCCCTTGGGGCAATTCGAGCGTGACCGCTTGCAAGGTGGTGCCGATAATCTTGTAGCGCAGACCATTGCTGCCCTCACCTGCGCCTGTAACCGTGGGGTCGGGCATGTCAAGGCGCTCACCGGGGCGATTGTCATAGACGTCGGCCATACTCTGGGCTGGGGCACCGGGGGCAGTTGGGGTGGCTGGGGCGGCTGAGGCGGCTGGGGTGGCTGGGTTATTACAGGGCGTACCGCACTTCGTGCAGAAACGGATACCGGGGATAAGTTCGGCAGCACAATTGGTGCATTGCATCGCGGGGTTCTCCTCCTTGACCATGCGCTGTACGTCGCGGCGAAACGGTAACGAGTTGGCCTTGTTACGGCCACAGAAAGGTACAGAGGCAATACCGCAAAACTCGCCATGTCACGCTGAGCGGAGCGAAGCGTCCCGGCGATGATGATGCACACCGGGACGCCTCGCTCGCTCGGCGTGACATGGGTGACAGGGTAATTTTTGCTCTATTGCGTACAGAGGCTTCTTCTGTGTGTTTTTCTAGCGAAAGTTCGCTGCAATCTAAAAGCCTACCCTAGCTGCCCCCTGCTAAGTGTAGCAAGGAATTCGCTGTTAGTCTTGGTCTTAGACATACGGGTAAGCATCAGTTCGGTACCCTCGTTATCGCCGAGCATACTGACCATACGGCGCAGCGTCCAGACTTGGCGCAGGGCTTCAGGGACGAGGAGCAGCTCTTCGCGGCGGGTACTCGAACGCTGAATGTCGAGGGCGGGGAAGATGCGTCGCTCGGCCAACTTACGGTCGAGATGCAATTCCATATTGCCCGTGCCCTTAAATTCCTCGTAGATTACATCGTCCATGCGCGAGCCGGTATCAACGAGGCAGGTGGCAATAATCGTAAGCGAGCCGCCGTCCTCGATGTTACGGGCGGCACCAAAGAAGCGTTTGGGCGGATAGAGCGCCACGGGGTCAATGCCACCGGAGAGGGTGCGACCACTTGGGGGCATATCAAGATTGTAGGCCCGGGCGAGGCGAGTGATCGAGTCCATGAGAATGACCACATCCTGACCACCCTCAACGAGACGTTTCGCGCGTTCGAGAGTCATCTCGGAGACTTTGGTGTGATCCTCGACGGGCTCATCAAAAGTCGAAGCAATTACATCGCCCTTAACCGAGCGGCGCATATCCGTCACCTCTTCGGGGCGTTCACCGATGAGGAGCACCATGAGATAACAGTCGGGGTGGTTGACCGAAATACCGTTAGCAATCGCCTTCAGGAGCATCGTCTTGCCCGCTTTGGGGGGCGAGACGATCAGACCGCGTTGGCCGCGCCCAATGGGGGCAATCAAGTCAACGAGGCGGGTGTGGAGGAGATTGGGTTCAGTCTCGAGTTTGACCTGTTGGTTGGGGAAAATCGGGGTAAGCTGGTCGAACGAAGGGCGTTTCCGGGCCGTCTCAGGGTCAACGCCGTTAATCAACTCGACGCGCAGAAGCGAATAGAAGCGCTCGCTCTCCTTGGGGGGCCGGATTTGGCCCCAGATGCGGTCGCCGGTACGGAGGCCAAAGCGGCGAATCTGGGACTGAGAGACATAGACATCATCAGCCCCAGGGAGCATCCGCTCACCGCGCAGGAAGCCGAAGCCATCCGAGACAATGTCGAGGATGCCATCGCTGAACGTATTGCCCTGCTCCTCGGACTGAGCCTGGAGCAGTTTGAAGATGAGATCCTGCTTTTTAAGCCCGCTGTAGCCAGTAATATCAAGCTTGCGAGCCATCTCACGCAGGTCGTTAAGCGTCTTTAACTCTAACTCGGCAACGTTCACTGCTACTTGCCTTTAGGCGCGGAAGCCCGGGAGCTTGCGCTCTGGGAGGAGCGCCCCGCTTCAGTGGCTTGAGCCAAGAATCCAGCACTGCGGTCGGTTGGTCGCAAGATCCAGGGAGACGAACGAGTGGGTCAGCCTACAAACCCACACCCTGACGGGGGAGATTCCTGACGGGGGCGTGGGCAGTTGGTATTACCAGCAAAAGGGAAGCGGTACTTGGGGAACACTGGCCGTCCGCCAAGCGCGACGCCGGCCCAACCTGAAGAAAGTCTATTCACGTTTGCAATCTGTGTGCTGACGCTAGTATAACATACATGTCAAGCTGCCGCTATCGTGGGCGCAGGGCTGATGCAACGTCCTGTTGCCGCGCCATCCCTCACCCCCCAGCCCCCTCTCCCGCAAGCGGGAGAGGGGGAGCCGAACGCATACTGCTGCGGAATCTCCCCTCTCCCGCAAGCGGGAGAGGGGCAGGGGGTGAGGGGCAAAAAGCGACGTTGCATCAGCCCTGTTGCCATGGGGTTGAAAAGTCGTGTGTGTCAGGGTAGAGCGGAGCTACGCTTGGTCAACCAGTAGCAACGGTTGGGCAAATTTGTGCATCTGAAGGGTCGTCGCTATGGTGTCGGTGGTAAGCCCAAGCTGGCACGGAGGGCGGTGCGTACCTGTTGGCATTGCTTGAGGGCATCACGCGCCATTGCCCGGTCGGCGTTAGCCCTGGGGTAGCGGAAGGCAACCCCGAAGGCACGTAACAGGTGCAAGGCGGGGATGAGCGCCAAGAGCGTCGGCTCGGGTGCCTGGATGCGATACACCAGCGCGACCAAGTCATGCGTGCGGGGAAAGGGTATGCCCGCTGCTTGGAGTCGCGCTTTAAGCTACTTTTCAGCACACTGCTGTGCGTGAAAACAGGCGGCATCATCGTCCGGGGCCGACCGTGCGCGCACTTCACGGGTTGCCGTAGCAAAATCAGCCTCCGCTTTGGTGATCCACTCAACCGTGAGGGGCTGCATACAATACTCGCCCGCGCTCAACGACCTCACGGAGAAAGTAATCCCCTTGCACGATCCGCTCGATTACCTCCTCTGGTGTACGCACGAGGACATCAACCGGGAAGGTCGGCTTGACCTGCGTGAGGATGGCGGCAGCCTGATAGACGGCATGCCGCGTATAGGGCATGATGACGAGCCGATCAACATCCGAGTCTTGCCCAGGCGTCTCATAGGCATACGAGCCGAAGAGGATAATCCGCTCCTGTTGGAACATGGCGGCAATCTGGGCGCTCAAGGCGTGAATGGGGGCGAAGGAGAGCATTGACTCTTTTTAGATAAGCGAAGCTGAGGGTTTTCGCGTCCTAGTTTGTACAGAGCTTGGCCTGCAACCGTGGCTCATCAGTGCGCTCGTGGTACGAGCGGCGTGCAGGATTGTCAATAGGACACTACCCCCGTCCCTCCGCCGCATCGAGCGCCGCGAGGTTGCGCCGCACGGTCTGGGTGTTGGGGTGCTGCGGGCCGAGCACCACCTCATAGATCGTCAGCGTCCGCTCGTACAGGGGCCGGGCGGCGGCGTAGTCACCCATCGCGTAGAGCAACCCTCCTAGAGCAATCCTATTGGGGGTGTTGCGTGGAGTCAAGGCTTCAGCCGGATAGGGCCGCCTAAAGGCTCGACTCCTTTTCACAACCTGTGTAGGATTGCTATAAGTTGTTGAGGCTGATGGCCGTGGCGGGGTGCTGCGGGCCGAGCACCGCTTCCCGGATCGCCAGCGCCCGCTCGTAGAAGGGCTGGGCGGCGGCGTAGTCGGCGCTTTGATCCAGGTAGGAGGCTAACGCATTCGCCAGTAACGCCGCACGCTCATCGGCGCGGGGCAGGGCCGCCTCGGTGACAGAGCGCAGGTGCGGCAGCAAGTCATCCAACGATGCGATGTAGCCTGCGGTGTCACGGTGGGCGTTATACTCCGCAAGTACCGCATCCTCAACCGCCCCCGGCGCGGCGGGGTCGGGGCAGGCGTGGTAGGCGTAAGCAGCCAACAGCCGGTGCAGGCGCGGGGCGTTGCCGTCCGTGGCCTCAATCAGGCCCAAGCCACGTAGGCGCTGCAAGGCGCGCACGGCTTGTTTCTGCGCTGGGCGATCAGCGGCGTCGGGCGCGAGGCTGGCGAGCAACACCTGGCGTGGGATCGGTTCTCCAGGGGCGAAGTACGCTGCCCGCGCCAACAGTGCCCGCGCTGCCCCATCGGTGGCGTCAGCCGGATCAAGGCGGTTCAAGCTCATGGCGAAGGTTTTGGCGACGCTCAGTTCGTGGTCGGTCGGCGAGTGGCGCACCTCAAGCCCCTGCATCACCTCATGCGCCAACAGGTGCGGGCCGCGCAGGTCAGCCAAAAACACCACCGGGTCGCCGAAGGTCGGATCGTCACGGTAGGTCTCCAAATATAGCAATCCTATTGAGGTTGTCGCGTGGAGTCGAGGCTTTAGCCGAATAGAACCGCCTGAAGGCTCGACTCCTTTTCACAACCTGGATAGGCTTGCTATAGCTCCCGGCCAAGTGCAGCGCCAGGGGCAGATCGCCTACTTCAGCGGCAAGGGCGTCGAGCGCCGGGTGTTCCGCGAGGTCGGCACGATGTTTACCCAACAGGGCGAGGCTCTCAACGCG
>CAIRDL010000336.1 GCA_903877345.1 uncultured Oscillochloris sp.
CCCGCAGCTTTGCATACCGGCACCTACAGCTTCCCCGCGCTACGCCTGCACCAAGGTGAACACACCTACTATCTCATCCACTGTCCGTTGCGGTTGCTCCCGCGCCTGCTGCTCTTTGATGAGCTTGAGGTGCCTGCGCCTATCCGGCAGGCCCAATGGCTTGACCCCGCAGCCGTTGCGCGCTGGACACGCTATTTGTCTGCCCACCAAGCTGATTATCTCTTGCCCCCGCTGATCGTCAGTGTTGATGGGGCGCTCCGCTTCGAGCCGTTGACCCAGGATCACCCTAGCAATGGGCAACTCCACCTTGCGCTGGAAGCACGCCTGCTCATTCGCGATGGTCAGCACCGCCGAGCCGCGATCCAAGCCTTGCTCGCCAGTGCAAGTGCCCTAGCTGACGACACGATGCCCCTCATGCTCATCCCCGACCCTCAATTCAGCCGCGCCATCGCCCTCTATCGTGAACTGCACCCAAGCCAGGTACGCGCTACTACGTCTATGATGCGGCGAACCTTGCGACGTTGGTGCGGCAACTCGTGGATGAAGTGCCGCTCTTTCAGGGCTTGACGGAGCTTGAGAAGACCACGATCTCGAACCGTTCGACGGCGCTCTTTACTTTGAGTGCCATCTATCAGGCGACCCAGGCGCTCTTGGGGATTGGGGCAAATGAGGTGGTGCGTGCCGACCAAGCTGTTGTGGCGCACCAGTTCTGGCAGGTGCTTGGCGACGTGGTGCCTGCGTGGCGGCAGATCATTGGGCGCACGACAACCGCTGCCAATTTACGCCAAACCTATGTGCATTCGCACACCGTCACCTTGTTGGCGATTGGTATGGCAGGTCATGAACTTATCACTGCCCATCCGAACGATTGGCAGGAGCGGCTCAAGGTGTTTGGCACGGTAGATTGGGTACGAACAAATACGGCGCTGTGGGAGGGGCGGGCGATGGTGCGCGGGAAGATGAGTAAGATGCGCGACAGTATCAGCCTGACCGCCAGTGCGCTGAAGCAGATCTTGGGCCTCCAATGCACCGCACGCGAAGGCGAGTTGGAACGTCTGTTGGCGGAGCTTTAGCAGCGGCTACAGGTTTGTTGCCCGTTCGGCTGAATACTCATCGTGGGGAGGTTCCGGGGCTGTGGTTTGCGCGGGCGTTGAAGAAGCAAGCCCCCTGAAAGGATTGGGACAGCTCATGAAAGGCAGGAAGGGACAATGTGCGGAATGCCATGCGGTCTAGCCCTGTCAGATAAGAGGCGAATGCAAGCCACGGTCGCTAGAGCAAGCCTAAACTGGTTATGAAGATGCCCCATTGTTCGCGCCTGAAGTCGCGGGCGGCTCCGACGCTCAGCCGCAGGCTTCGCAGGCGCGACTTCGGTCGCCAACCGGGGTACACAGGGACGTCCCATCAACAGTTTGCCGGACGGCGCTATGATACCAGTCCTACAGAGAGGCAGTGTCCGACCCTTCCGTCAATTACGCCCCTCATCGGTTCAATTACGCCCCTCACCATGCCAATTACGCCCCTCACCATGCCAATTACGCCCC
>CAIRDL010000337.1 GCA_903877345.1 uncultured Oscillochloris sp.
CGAAAGACCGTGATATTGCAATGGTCTTCCAGAGCTATGCACTCTATCCGCACATGAGTGTGTACGACAACATGGCGTTTGGCCTCAAACTACGCAAGGTGGCGAAACCGGAGATTACCAAGCGCGTGAAAGAGGCGGCGGAGATGCTCTCCATCGGCCATCTGCTCGAGCGTAAGCCGAAGTCGCTTTCGGGTGGTCAACGGCAGCGCGTCGCCCTCGGACGGGCCATCGTGCGCGATCCGGCAGTCTTTTTGATGGACGAACCGCTCTCGAATCTCGACGCTAAGTTGCGAGTACAGACCCGCGCCGAGATTAGTAAGCTGCACCAGCGCCTCAAAACGACCTTCATCTATGTCACGCACGATCAGACCGAGGCGCTGACGATGGGCACGCGCATCGCCGTTTTGCGCGACGGCATTCTCCAACAACTTGACACGCCGCAGAACCTTTACGACCATCCCGCCAACATGTTCGTCGCCGGCTTCATCGGTAGCCCCGCGATGAACTACTTTGAAGCGCACCTGGAGCGCATCAACGACGGGTTGGCGGTCATCATCGGCCCCACGTTCGTCTTGCCGGTGCCGCCAACCAAACTTGAGCAGATCGGCAGCCACGTTGGGAAGACGGTCTATTTTGGCATCCGCCCCGAAGATGTTCACGACGCCAACTTTGTCGCCCGTGGGGTTGATGAGACCGTGCGGCTGACGACAACGGTGAATGTCACCGAACCGTTGGGTGCCGAGGTTTACGCCTACGTCGAGAACAGCGGCAAAGAGTTCATCGGGCGTCTCGACCCACGCACGACGGCCCGCCCCGGCTCCACAGTTGACATTGTGCTCGACATGGCGAAGATGCACCTCTTCGACCGCGAGACCGAGCAGGCGTTGGTGTAAGTGCCGCACTTACCCGCAAATCCCCGCCCGCACCGTTGCGCCGCCGCCCCTGCGCCTCGCCTGCACCTACGCGGAACGGACTGATGGAGCAAACCTCGCCCGCCCTGCGCCCCGTGATCGTAAGGCACCGTCGCCCCTTTTCACGCACCACCCTGGCCCTGCTCCTCGTGAGCCTGCCGATGCTGCTCTACCTGCTGTTCCCCATACTCGCCATGATCTTGCGGGTCAATCCGGCCATGCTTATGGGCAACCTCACCAACCCGGAGGTTGGGCAGGCCGTTTGGCTAAGTATGGTCACGACGGCGTGCAGCACCGCTTTGGGGTTAGGCTTTGGGACGCCGTTAGCCTATTTGCTGGCGCGGCGACCCTTCCGTGGACGCAGCCTGCTCGACACGCTGATCGAACTGCCGATGGTGCTGCCCCCGTCGGTCGCCGGAATCGCCCTCCTGATCGCCTTCGGGCGGCGCGGGGTGATCGGCATGTGGCTGAACGATGCGGGCGTCAGCATCGCCTTCACCACGGTGGCGGTAGTGCTGGCGCAGACCTTCGTAGCCGCGCCATTCTACATCAAGACTGCCGTGGCGGGCTTTGTCGGCGTTGAGCGGGAGCTTGAGCAAGCGGCGGCAATTGACGGAGCGACGCCGCCGCAGGTGTTTCTCTGGATCACGCTCCCGCTGGCTTGGCATGTGCTTCTCGGCGGGCTAGTGATGAGTTGGGCGCGGGCGTTGGGCGAGTTCGGGGCGACGATTATCTTTGCGGGGAATTTCCCTGGGCGCACCCAGACGATGCCGCTGGCGATCTACCTCGGCTTTGAACTCGATCTCGATCTCTCCCTAACCTTGGCGCTAATCCTGCTTGGCGTCGCCTTCGGCATTCTCTGGCTCGTCAAAGCCATCCTGCGGCAACGGGTGAGCGTGCTGTAGCGACCTTGCAGAAGCTGAGGATGCCTCTCGCTGATCGTAAGCCGCCTACTGCATCACCATCCCGCCATCAATCGTGAAGGTCTGTCCGGTGATGTAGGCAGCGGCATCGGAGGCAAGAAACGTGACGAGTTGGGCGACTTCGGCAGGTTGGCCGAGGCGCCCCAGAGGAATACGGGCGAGGATTGCTTTGCGCGTGTCGTCAGTCAGCGCATCAGTCATCTCGGTGGCAATAAAGCCGGGGGCTACCGCATTCACCGTGACGTTACGGGCGGCAATCTCGCGGGCAGTGGCCCGCGTAAAGCCAATAATCCCTGCCTTGGCGGCGGCGTAATTTGTCTGACCGGCATTGCCAATAATGCCAATCACCGAGGCGATATTGATAATCCGCCCGTTCCGCTGCTTGCTCATCTGGCGCAACACGGCCCGCGTGCAGAGAAAAACCCCGCGCAGGTTCGTGCCAACCACTTGGTCAAAATCCTCATCGCGCATCCGCATCAACAGGGTGTCGCGGGTGATACCGGCATTGTTCACCAAAATGTCGAGCCGCCCGTGGGCCGTGATCGTCGCCTTCACCAAACCCTCGACCGCCGTACCGTCAGCAACATCGGCCTGAACCATCGTCGCAGTGCCACCGGCGGCGCTGATGGTCGCCACGGTTTCGTCGGCAGTGGCCGCATTGCCACGGTAATTGACCACCACAACAGCCCCGGCAGCGGCCAACGCCTGTGCAATCGCCCGCCCAATCCCGCGTCCGCCACCCGTCACTAGGGCCACTTTGCCCGTCAGATCAAGCTGCATAGAACCTCTATAGCGCTGCCATCTCGAATAAGGTTTGGCCGTCAATCAACACCAGACCCTTGCGGTCTTTCCCGGCCTTGAGGGCATCGGGGGTAAACTCGGTCGAGACAATCACCACGCCTTTGCCAATGGCGCGCCGCTTCAAATCCTGGAGCAAACTCTCGATGCTGCCACGGGCCACTTTGTCGGCCACGGCGAGACGCACGACATAGGGTTCACCGGCATAGGTCAGATCAAGATCGAGATGCCGATCTTTATCAACAAAATGGTAGTCCTTGAACTCGAAGCCCTTTTTGCGGTAGAGGCCAAGCACAAACGAGCCAAACTGCGGCAGCGAAAGACCCTGGAGGTCGTCGAGCGTGCGGATGACGCCAGGTTTTTCGAGGTTACCGCCCCGTTCGGCCTGTTCGCGCTGCGTCTGGCGATTCCGCTCCTCGGCCCGTCCAGCCATAACGGTGCCAAAAGCTGGAAAAGGGATGAGGGCGAAGAGGGCGAAGGTGACGTAGAAAAAGAGCATACTGCCGAGGGTGGGCTGTTGGGTCGGGGGCGCGGCGGCATCAAGTTGGAGCACTGGCAGCGGGACGACGCCCACTTGGGCAAGCAGGCCGTAAATGACCACGGCGACGAGACCGAAACCGAAGCCGGCAAAACCGAGGATTAGCCCGTGGCCCAGATAGTCACCCTTGACGCGACGACCCAGGAAGAGACCGGCCAGCACCGGGATGATCCCCGCGAAAATTTGCAGCATGCTGTTGCCGAGAAAGAGGGCGCACCACGTCACCGCCATAACGAAGGCGATCAGGAGCGTCTGCCCCCACTCGATCTGGTTAAACGACAGGCCGAAACGCTGCATCAGACTGGGGCGGGACGCGGGGGCCGCCTTGGGCGCACGGTCATCGCGGTGCTCAGGCGTGGTCTCAACACTCATGTTAGGGGTTCTCCAGGAGCTCATCCATCGCTTCGCGCAGCTTGCCAATATCGGCGAACGAGCGGTAGACCGAGGCGAAGCGGATGTAGGCCACATCATCAAGTTCGCGCAGCCGGCGCATCACCTCGTCGCCGATCACCTTACTGCTGATCTCCTGGGCCGCAATCGCCATAATGGCGCTCTCGACATCATTGACCAGTTGTTCGATCTGCGGGGCCGCAATCGGTCGCCGGTAGCAAGCGGTGTGGACGCCCCGCATCAGCTTTTCGCGGTCATACGGTTCGCGCTTGCCGTCCTTCTTTACCACGGTCAAACTAACCGTTTCCACGCGCTCATAGGTCGTGAAGCGGCGTGTGCAGGCCCGACACTTCCGCCGCCGCCGGATCATTTCGCCATCGCTGAGCTTGCGGGTGTCGAGCACATCAGTCTCGGGATGCTGACAAAAGGGGCAACGCATAGACCATTCCGGGTAAGTACCTTCCGGCGCATTATAGCATAGGCCCTGACGGAGCAACTTCCCTGCCCCGTACGGTCAGGGCTACGTCAAAGTCGGCAGAAGCCTTCTGGGAACGCGGGCGTCCCGCCCGCATCGCCGCACCGGGAGGCTAAAGGATGCTACTGGCGAATCTCCGTTATGCCAGTTCAACGCCAATCCGATTAGCCCTCCCATGCATCAGAACGCGGGGATGAGGGATGGCGCGGCAACAGGACTTTGCAACCGCCATGCTCGCTAGATTTTCTATGGTTGCCCGTAACTCCCCTTTCTGCTACACTACAGAGTGCATCGGCCCCCCGCACCATATCCATATCAGGCGAAACACCGTCCCCCGTGCGACGCACTGCGGCGTCGTGCCCGTGAAAGGGAGCAGCGTGGAGCGATCAGTTAAGCGCTGGCCCGTGTGCAATGGCGCTCACGTGGCCTTCTTTAGTTATCGCTGGGTGGCCTGGGCGGTGGTAGCGCTGACGTTGACGCTGCCCGGGCTTCCGGTTATGACCCTGCCACGCGATGCGGGCCTGCTATTGCTGACGGGGGTGCTGAATGTGGTGGCAACCGCCCTTGCCCCGGGCTACGTGCGCTTAGCCGCCCAACGCCCGGTGCTGCTGGCCCTCGACCTTATTGTCGGTGCGACCATCCTCTGGCTAGGTGGGAGCCACCCCCTGCCGTTTCTGCCTTACGCCATCGCGGCCTTGGTGCTCCCCGCGCTGCTCTTCGGCTGGCGCGGCGCGCTGTTGGGGGCCGTAGTGTTCTTGGCCCTCGACCTCGTCGGTCTCGCTTTGTTGAATCCGGCGGTCGGGGCCAGCATGCACGGGCTGAGCCTGCTCGCCCGTATGCTGACGCCGCTCGCCTTCGCTGGGATCTGGGCCACCCTGGGCTACGGGTTGCCCCGTCGTTCGACCGCAAACGGCACGCATCTAACTCCGCCAGAAGTATTGGTCGCCCAACCGACGCAACACACCGAGGAGCCGCCCCCGAATCAGCCCCAACCACTGCATGTGCCTGACCACCTTCACCCCGAAACCACGTCTGCCGGGGCAGCGAATGTGCTTGCCTCTGGCCCCTTGGTGTTGACCCGCGCCTCTGCCGAGCAGCGCGCCGACCTCACCCGCCGCCTTCTCTTTGATCTGACCCCACCGCAAAGCCTGGGTTTCACTGCGAGTCTTGAGCAGATCGGCACTATGGCCGCCCGTCAGTCTGGCTTTGAGGTGGGCGTCACCTGTGTTGGTTCGCCCCGCACCTTGACCCAAGCGCAGCAGATTCTCCTCCTACGCACGGCCCACGAGGCGCTCCGCAATGTGCAACAGCACGCCCACGCGCAACGGGTGCAGCTTACGCTCACGTTCGAGGCTACCACGGTCACACTGGTCATCCGAGATGACGGGGTTGGCCTGCTCGACGGCACCTACGAGCGTCCTGGCCTCCACGCGTTGCGGGCGCTCCGCTACCGACTCGCCGAACTTGACGGTCACTTGACGGTCTTTGAACCCGAAAGTAGCGGTGTGACCGTGCAGGCGAGTTTGCCACTAGAACCATAGTTTCCACTGCTCGTTTGATCCGCGCCGCCCCTGACGGCGGTCGTTTTAAGGAAACGGGTCTTTTCAACTGTTCCGTCGTGACTCGTGATCCGTGATCCGTGATCCGTGATC
>CAIRDL010000338.1 GCA_903877345.1 uncultured Oscillochloris sp.
CGAGACAAAGACCATTTGCGGGGCCATCGTGCGCCGGTCCACGCCGAAACGTCGCTCCGCAGCGCTCACCAGGCTGTCCATCACCTGGCTGATGTGCGCGACATCGAGGCGCGTGCCGTGGTAGGCGCTGTTACTCACCTCAGAGGAGAGCAACTCGACAATGGCACGCATCCCGCGCTCACGCACGGCGTCTTCGCTTTCAACGACCAAGGCGCAAGCGCCCATCCCAAGGATGGTGCCGTGACGCCGCCGGTCAAACGGCAGCGCGGCCTCTTCAACTTTGTCGTCCGTCGCAGCGGCCCCGGTTGCCAGGAAGCCCGCGCCGACCCACTCCAACAGGCGGTCGCTAGTCACATCATCAGCGCCGACCACCAAGATGCGGCGGCAGCGCCCACTGCGGATCCAGTCCTCGGCAAGCCCGATGGCCTGGGCGGTCGAGGCACAAGCGGCGTTGACCTGCGTGTTTGGCCCCCGCGCCCCGATGTATTCGGCAAACTGACTGTGGCCCATCGCCAGCACGCGGAACAGGAAGCGTCGGTCAAACTCGTAAGGGTCGGCCGCAAGCTCCTCACGCAGCGCGGTAATGCGCCGCATCAGGGCCAACACCGTACCCTCGTCACGGGCCTCGTTCCGCAGATCTTCCAACTCATCCAACAGGGTGTGGCGATAGATGTGCTTGTGGTAGCGCTCGAACTCATCGGCCAGCCGGTCAGCACCGGGGAAGGCCGAGGCGAAAATCACGCCAGTCTCGTCACGCAGCGCCTCAGGCAGCATCCAGCGTTCGGGCAGGAAGGTGCCCTTGCTGGTCTTTTTGTAGGTCTGGACGAGCGGAATGCCAGCCTCACGCAGCGCATCGAGGCCCGCCGCAATCGCCAACTGCGTCGTCACGTCGAGCGCCTCGACCAGTTTCTGCGGCACACCGTACTCGGCGCTCAGATCAAAGCTGCCAGCGCGCCCGGCGAGGCGGATAACATCGTCGCTATCGTCAATCGCCAAGAAGCTGCCCGCGCCATCTTCGCCCTTCACCACGCGGGTGACGTGCTTGGCGACCATCAGGCGGCGGAAGCGCTCGGGGATAAGGTCAATCAACTGGTCGCCGCGCAAGATGCGCTCGACATTATCGGCGGCCATCACCGCCTTTTCGGGGCCGGGCAGACCGAGGCCGGTGCCGCTGATCACCACCGAACCGGCGGGCGGCGTATTGCGGTCGAAGTTGGGTGGCGGGGTGGGCGCGGCGTCGGGGCGTGCCCCAACTCCTTGGAGCGCCTGAACCAACAGTGCGCTGAGCGCATTGAGATCCGGCGTCGCCCCGTTGCCGTGCGTGCTACTCACCGTCGTCTCCTCCACGGTAGAAACCTGCGGAGCCTCACGGCTAACCGCAACGCTGGGGGTACTGACCTGCACCGGGGGCGGCGGCGCAACCGGCGCGGCCAAAGCCGGTGCCGTCACGACCACAGGTTCCTCGGCACCTGGCCCGGCGGCAAGCAGGCCGCAGAGCGCTTGGTTAAAACTGGCGACCTCGCCCGTCTTCGGATGGTTCGTGAAGAGCGCCACCACGTCGGGCTTGCTGCCCAGCACGTCATCCACAAAACCCTTGAGCGCCTTCTTCGGGCCGCACTCAATGAAGATCCGGCAGCCCTCACGATAGAGCGTCTCCAGACCTTTCACCCACTGCACCGGCGAGGCGATTTGCAGCTCCAGAATGTCCTTAACGCCCTCAACCGTGGTTGGGTAGAGTTCGCCAGTGACGTTCGCCACCAAGGGCAGGCGCGGCGCGTTGATGTGCAGCCGATCCAGCACCTTGCGGAGCGGCTTCGACGCCGGAGCCACGATCTTCGTGTGGAAGGCGTGGCTGACCGGGATGCGCTGGGCCTGAAAACCCTTTTGGATGAAAAGGCCAATGGCCTGCTCAACCGCCGGGCCTTCGCCGCCAATCACGGCTTGGCCGTAGCTGTTGATGTTCGCCGCGACCACGTAGCCGTCAACCGCATTGATGGTCGCCTCAACCACATCGAGGGGTGCCATCACCGCAGCCATCCAGCCATTGTCGCCCATACTCACCTTGGTCATCTCGGCCCCGCGTGCAGCGGCAGCCTCAAGCGCCTCGGCGAAAGGCATAACCCCGGCGGCAACCAGCGCCCCATACTCGCCCAACGAGTGGCCCATCACCATATCGGGCCGCACGCCGTACTCACTCAGCAGCGTCAGAAGCGCCATATCAAGCGTGAGCATCGCCGGTTGCGTGATCGCCGTTTGCATCAGGGTGCGCTCGGCCTGTTTCAGCACTGCCGGGTCGCTGCTATTCACAAAGAGGAAATCGGTAAGCGGTCGCCCCAGAATGGGCGTCATCACCGCGTCCGCCTCCTTGAAGACATTGGCGATAGCGGGCGAAAGCCGCACCAGTTCCGCGCCCATGTTGAGATACTGGCTGCCTTGCCCGGGGAAGAGAAACGCGACTTTGCCGGGCGTCTTGCCAGAACCACGGAACACACCCTGCGCGGCCAGCGCCTTCCAGGCTGCTGCCACATTGAGACTCGCCGCCTTCGCGGCTTTCGCCAACTTATCCGCCAGATCCGCCCCATCAGTGAAATCCAGCACCAGCCGCTCGGCCTGGCGCAACTCGGCGAGATCGGGTGCGGCGATTGGCGGTGTCCAGCCACCCTGAACTTTTTTCAGCGTCGCCGCCGCCTTCGCGGCCAACTCGGCGGGCGTGGCCGCCCCAAGGGCCAAGATCCCGCGCAGCGGCGGCTTCTCGGCAATCGTCGCAGGCGCCGTGTAGTGCAGCGTGCTCTCGCCGCCACTCGTCGCCGGCAGCGTCGCCCCCGTGTAGCGCGTCGGCTCAGTCTTCAGCATCCCCGGCACATACTCCTCCAACACCAGATGGAAGTTCGTACCGCCAAAACCGTAGGCACTCACCGCCGCCCGTCGGGGGAAGCCCGCCGGTTTTTCCCACTCACGCGCCTCGTTGAGCAGGTAGAAGGGCGTCTTGGCAAATTCGATGTTGGGATTCGGCACCTCGCTGTTGAGCGTCGGTGGCAGAATCTTCTCGTGAATGGCGAACACCGCCTTGAGCAGACCAGCCGCGCCCGCACCGGCCTTCAAGTGGCCGATGTTGCTCTTGGCAGAACCAAGCCCAATCCGTCCGCGCTCGGCCCCGGCGAAGACCTTCGCCAAACTTTCGGCCTCGGTTGCATCACCGACGCGGGTGCTAGTGCCGTGCGCCTCAATCAAGGTACACGTGGCGGGGTCAAGGCCAGCATTGCGCCAAGCCCGTTCCACCGCAAAGACCTGCCCGACGGGATTGGGAGCGGTAATGCCCTTGCCCTTGCCATCGGACGAAGCGCCCACACCGCGAATAACCGCGTAGATTTTGTCGCCATCGCGCTCCGCATCGGCCAGCCGCTTGAGCAAGAAGGCCGCTGAGCCTTCGCCCATCACGAAGCCATCAGCGCCATCGCCGAAGGGCCGCGTGCCAGTAGCCGAAAGGGCACCAATCTTACAGAACTTCACGAAGGTCGAAATGCCCATGTTGCGGTCTAC
>CAIRDL010000339.1 GCA_903877345.1 uncultured Oscillochloris sp.
CCACTCGGCGATGTGGATGATTGACCCGCGCCCCCGCGTGGTGGTCGGCGTACCCTCAGGCGTCACGGAGGTGGAGAAACGCGCCGCCCGCGATGCCACGCTGAACGCCAAGGCCCGTGAGGCGTATGTGGTCGAGGAGCCGATGGCGGCGGCGATTGGGGCTGGTCTGCCGGTTGATGAGCCGATTGGCAGCATGATTGTGGATATTGGCGGCGGCACGACTGAAGTGGCGGTGATCTCCCTTGGGGGTATTGTGATCAACCACTCGATCCGCACCGCTGGTGATGAAATTGACGAGGCCATCATGCAATTCGCCCGCCGCGAGTACAATCTGCTCATCGGCGAACGCATGGCTGAGCGCGCCAAGATTGCCGCTGGTTCGGCCTATCCGCTCGAAGAGGAGATCAAGGTGGTGCTGCGTGGCCGCGACCTGCTCACCGGCCTGCCGAAAGCGGTTGAGGTCAGTTCGGTCGAAATCCGCGAGGGCATCGCTGGCCCGGTCAATGCCATTATTCAAGAGGTGCGCTTGGCCCTCGAAGAAACCCCGCCGGAACTGGTGGCCGATGTGATGGAGCACGGCATTACCTTGGCAGGCGGCGGCTCACTGCTCCACGGCCTCGACAAACGTATCGCCGCCGAAACGAGAATGCCCGTCCATATCGCGGAAGATCCCTTGTCGTGTGTGGCCCGTGGCGCGGGTAAAATGGTTGAGCATTTTGAGAATAAGGTCTACCAGGACATTTTGCATCGCACTTCGAACTCACGGCGAGCCAAGCTGTAATGCGCGATTTCCTCAACGAGCCCCCCATCAAAGTGGGCCGCGAGCACGCAACCTCTTCATCGGCAAGCTTCCGCCCGTTTCTGCTCGCTGTGATCTTCTGCTTGCTGGCTGGACTGCTGGTCTACCTCGACCACCAAGGCTCCCTCATGCCCGCACGTAGCGTGCTCCAACAGGTCGTCACGCCGATCACTGGGCGGCTGTTGGCCCTGCGCGACGGCGTTAGCGACGTGGTGACGGCCCCGCGCATGGGGACAGATCTCCAGGCTCGCATTACCACGCTTGAGCAGGCGAATAGCCAACTCAACGAGGCGCTCCTGCGGCTCAAGCAGGCCGAAGTTGAGAATGCCTTTCTGCGCCAACAGCTTGCCATTCAGCGTGACCGCCCCTGGCACCTGCTCGGGGCCGAAGTCATGGTGCGTTCGCCCGATGCTGGGCGGCGGGTGATCATGTTGGCCCGTGGCACCGACGATGGGTTGCGCCCCGGTATGGCGGTGGTCGGTCAACTCGCCGATGGGCCCGCCGCCTTGGTTGGCATCATCGAATCGGTTGGCCCGCATGCCGCCGAGGTGCTGCTTATTACTGACATCGGTAGCCAAGTTAGCGGGCGTATCATCCACGCGGGCCAAGCCGCCGTCGGCCTCGTGCAGGGCCAGTGGCAGAAGGGTTCGCGCCTCCACCTTGATCAGATCGAGCGCTCGATGCCCGTCGCCTCCGGTGATCCCGTGGTGACGGCGGGCCTCACTGCAGCCCTTGGCTTGCCCTTCGATCTGGCGACGGTGCCTGCAGAAATCCCGATTGGCACTGTCGAACAGGTGGGCGTTGCCGAACAGTACCAGCACGCCGAGTTGCGTCCGTTCGTGGATCCCGATCAGGTACGGTATGTGTGGGTGATTCTCAGCCAAGACGCCTAGAGGAGCGCCTCGCGCACGAGGCGGTGCGCCTCCTCGCGCTCATGGCCCTCGCCATTAGCCAAGTTACCCTCTTCGCCATCCCCCTGGGCTTTACGGTACCCCTGGTGCTCGTGGTGGTGATCTGTAAGACGCTGTTGGGCATTGAGGCGGCCTCTCCCGACATAGAGTTGAGCCGGACACTCCGTTGGGCGCTCTACGGTGGCTTGACCCTTGATGTCGCAGCGGGGACGCCCCTCGGTGCCCACGCCTTGGCGTTGCTGCTCGCCGTCTTCGTCGTCGCTGTTGCCACGCGCCGCCTGCACGCCGAACGACCATTCATCCCCCTGCTCGCTATGCTGGTGGCTGCGTTGATCTACGAAATAACCCTCGCGCTCCTCACGCAGCCCGGCCAGATCGAGTGGCGCAGCTACACCCAAATGGTGCTGCTGCCCGCGCTGCTCGTCGCCCTTATTTCAACCCTGCCGATTTTTTTCCTGCTTCGTAGGCTCTTTCGGAATCATCAGTGAGGGCGAGACGGATCTATGCCGCGATTGATTGTGCTGCGGGCGCTGCTGCTGGTGGTAGTGACCGTGCTGGTCGGGCGGCTCTATCAGCTCCAACTGGTCGAGCATGACA
>CAIRDL010000340.1 GCA_903877345.1 uncultured Oscillochloris sp.
ATGCATGTCGCGTTTCTCATCATTGCCCATATGCCCTACCTGCGACGCGCCGGACGCCATCCGGCGGGTGAGGATGCGCTGCACACGCTGATCGCCCAAGGCTTGTTGCCTCTGGTCGAGATGCTGGCCGACCTCCACAGTGCGGGTCTGGCGCCACGGGTGGCGCTGGCGTGTTCGCCCGTGCTAATCGAGCAACTGGCCGATCCGGTGGTGCAAAAACATTTTGTGCTGTGGATCGAGGATCTGCTGAACCGCCGTCAGGCTGGCTTGCAGGCCGCCGAAGCCGCCGGGGATCGTCACGCCGCCTATTTGGAGCGTTTCTACCTCGAATGGGGGCGGCGGCGGTTGCATGCTTTTGAGGAGCGCCTTGACCGAGGGTTGCCCCAGAAGATTCGCGAACTGGTCGCCGCCCGTGTCATTGAGCCGCTCTCTGGGGCGGCAAGCCACGCCTACTTACCGCTGCTTGGGTGTGAAGAATCGGTGCGGGCGCAGATTGAGCAGGGCATGCTCTACACGACGCGCCACTTCGGACGCCCCGAGGGGCTCTGGTTGCCTGGCTGCGGTTGGCGACCTGGGCTTGAGTTGATCGCCGCCGAGGTGGGTTTGCGCTATGTCGTGGCCGACCCGAGCAGTCTGCCGCCCGATCAACTGCCCCGCCCTCTTTGGGCCTTGCCACGCCGCTTCGTTGCCCTTTTCCCCGACGAAACCCTGGCCCGTCACGTCTGGTCCGCCGAACTGGGCTACCCCGGCGACCCGCTCTACCGCGACACGACTGACCCGCGTGGCTACGTGGCCCTAAGCGGCGCACCTTACGATCCTTACCACGCTCTGCGCCGCGCCCAAGAGCATGCAACCCACTTCACCATGACGCTAGTGGCTGAGGCAAGCCGCCGCCCTGCGGATGACTTGCGCTTGGTTTTGCTTGATGCCGGGCAAATTGGGCCGCGTTGGGTTGAAGGCACCACATGGCTCCAGACCGTCCTGACGCTCTGCGCGACCCACGGCGAACTGACCCTGACGACGCCGGGTGAGTATCTACGCACCCACCGGCCCCACGAGGCCGTGACGCTGCGCGAGGGTTCGTGGACGGCGGGCGGGCACGGCGGTTGGCAGGGTGCCGTGGCCGAAGAGTACTGGCGGGCCGTCCATGGGGCGGAAGCGCAGATGGTGTTGTTGGCGACTCGCTACCCACGGGCGGAGGCGGAACACGAGCGGGCGCTCAACCAGGCGGCCCGTGAATTGATGTTGGCCCAGACCAGCGATTGGGCGGCGCTGCTGAGTGCCGGTAGCCCCGATGACGAACGGATGGTGCCTTGGCGCACCTACCTGACCCGCTTCGCGCAACTGGCGACGATTGCCCGCCGCTCCCGGCTTGATGCCGCTGACCGCTTTCTGCTCGAACAGTTCGAGGAGCTTGACGGGCCGTTCCGCAATCTGAACTATCGGGTGTTTGCGCCATAATCACGGATGCCTGCCGGTTGCGGCAAAGCAAACGGTACGGCGAAACCGTGGATGCCCGTTCAGCGCATGTTACAATCGGGATCGAACCTCCCGACCCGACTGCACCGATCACCGCACCTTGCAGATTTGCCGCAACAGGACGCGGCGCATTTGCCCGAAGGCATGTTTCAGAAACGGCAGTTTCAACGATGCGTGATCCGTGATCCGTGACTAGGCCACATCCTGACCAATCACGGATCACGGATCACACATCAGATGGGATGTTTTAAATTTTCCGTTTGCCTTGAGTGGATCTCCACCTGATCTGAGGCCACCAAAAGCTATGAAGAAACTGGAAGCCAAGATTCGTACTCACACCGAAAAGATAGTCGGAAGCACTATCGGCGCTTCATGGGTTTCCCCAGATGGACTTACCTTGACGAGTCTGGGTTTAACCTTTGGCGTGGTCTGGTTGTTGGCCCAGGGAAGCCTGTTTTGGGCGAGTCTGCTGTTCTTAGTCGCTAGTTCTTTTGATATGCTTGATGGTGCCCTTGCCCGCAGTCGTGCTCAGGCACGGCCCTTCGGGGCTTTTCTCGATTCGACCATTGACCGTTACTCAGAAATGCTAGTGTTTTTTGGCCTTTTACTCTACTACTACTATTATCAAGGTAGCGTCAATCCGTTCCATATGCTGCTCATCTTCCTTGCCTCCCACGGCTCGCTGCTCACCAGCTACGTTCGCGCACGGGCCGAGTCGCTTGACTACAATGGGCGCGCTGGCCTCCTTGAGCGGCCCGGACGGGTGATTGTCCTGTTTCTGGGCATGCTCTCGGGTTGGCTCACACCGTGCCTGATCGTCTTGGCCGTACTTAGCCACATCTCGGCGCTGCAACGTGTTTTTGTCGTCTGGCAGCAGAGCAAGCATGCCAAGTCGGATCAGCCTCTGCGGTTCTCCCTTCAAAAAAAGGATGATCTGTAGTGGGCGGGGAAAAACCGGCTTCAGCGACAGCACAAACCACCCAACTGGGGCACCGCCTCTTGGCGCTGTTCTTCTTCCTGCGCCCGCAGATCGCCCTGCAGGCCACTGTCTATGTCTTGCTGAGCGTCTACCTCAGTGGCGCACAGGTGCCGTTGCTGCGCGCCGAAACGCTGATCGCGGGGCTGGTTGTTGCGCTGACCGTCGCGTTTGGGTTCGTGATCAATGACTGTGTTGACTGCGCGCTTGATCGGGCGACCAAGCCGACCCGCCCGCTCCCGTCAGGTGCCGTTACCCTTGGGGCTGCCCGTGGGCTGGGCCTACTCACCGCAACGCTGGTGCTGGTTAGTGCTAATTTTGTAAGTGAACCCTTGCGACTGATTGCATGGCTGAATCTGGGCCTCACCGCAGCGTATTCACTATGGCTGAAGCGCACCGTCTTGTGGGGCAATCTCGCCATCGCGCTGCTAAACAGTTCGCTGATTCTCTTCGGAGCCTTGGCCGGGGCAGGGCTCAGTCCGTTGATTTGGAGCATCGCAAGTAGCACCTTTAGCTTCTCGCTGGCCCAGGAACTCTTGTATACTGTGGACGATTTGGCAGGCGATCAACAGGCTGGGCTGGTAACAACAGCGGTGTACTGCGGCGCTGAACGTACACTGTGGCTCTTCAGACTACTGATTGGG
>CAIRDL010000341.1 GCA_903877345.1 uncultured Oscillochloris sp.
CCGACGCCTTCCTGCGAGCGGATGTTAAACTCATCCATCAGACGTTTGGCTCCGGGCAGGCCCATGCCCATGCCGCGTGAAGTGCTGTAGCCATCTTGCATCACCAAATCAATATTCGTAATACCGGGGCCTTGATCTTCGCAGACGATTTCGAGACCCTTGCGGGTATTCTTCTCAATTTCCTTGACCGTGACATTGCCCGTACCAGCGTAGAGGAAAATATTGCGGGCGAGCTCACTGACGGCAGTGGCGATGCGCGCCTGATCAATCGCACCGAAGCCAAGGGCTTTCGCGGCATCGCGGGCCATCGTGCGGGCAATCACGATGTCGAGGTCGCTGCGAATGACTGCGGTTTTAGACTGCGCCATCGCCGCTCTCCTCAGTCAGGCGCTGCATCATGCTCAGCCCCTTCTCGAGGTTTAGGGCCGTGAGCACGCGGGGCAACTCAAGACCTAGTTCGACCAGCGTGATCGCCACCGCAGGTTGGAGACCCGTGAGCACCACCCGCGTGCCCAACAGGCCGGCCATTGCGGCAATATCAGCGATGAGCCGTCCGATAAAGCTGTCAACAACATCGAGGGCCGTCAGGTCAATAATGACCCCACGGGCGCGGGTGTCATGAATTTTCTGGAGCAGATCGTCTTTAAACTGCACCGCCGAGGCATCATGCAGGGCGACTTGGATGGAGGCGATCAGGATGTCGCCAATTTTCAGGATCGGGATGCGGAGGCTATCCAATCAGTCCTCCCTAGCCGTTGAACCACCCCGGCGACCGTTGGCGGGGGTGTGGGGCAGGTTGCGGCTTTGCATCGGTGGATGCGACCTATCGTTTGTTGGTAGCGGCAAGCATGCCGCTTCATCTTACGTGAGCGTCGTTACGACGATGAACACGGTACCCCCGGCCAACAGCGGTACACTGAGGTTATCAGCCCCGTGGGGCGAAAGGCCCTCGGCGACGGAGGCAACGATGGCCCCCGCCAAGGCGGCCAAGATGGCCGTACTGGTCGTAAGCGGTTGCGCCGTTGGGCCGAGAAGCGCTGAGCCAGGCACAAACGTCAAGACGAGGAACATTGACACAGCGCTGGCGAGAAACATGACGCCCGAACCCTCCCAAGAGCGCGTACCGCCAGCGACGGTGTAGCGGTGGCGGCCAAAACGCTTGCCTAGAATCGCGGCCATCGAGTCGCCCCACGTCATCGCCATTGTACCGGCTGCCGCGACGTAGCCCATGTCACCGGGCAGGCCCTTCCGCCAGAACAACGCCAAGAGCAGCGTGATCGAGAAGGCGAAATAGACCGTCCCCGGCGTACTGTCGGGGGCGTCCATCGCATCGAGAACTTTGTAGCGCCAGAGAACATAGTTGATGCCGATGAATGAGCCAAACGAGATGACGCCGATGAACCACGTGTCGAAGAGGCCAAGCACCCCCAAGATCCACATGCCTGCGCCAACATGGACAATTTTGCGGGTGAAGTCTTGCGGGTAGCCACGCCAGCGACGGATCACCTGGGCGAGGACGAGCAAGCTTGACGCATAGGCGAAAGAGATTCCGAGGGCGATCCAGTCTCGTGTCATCGGGCGATCCAGTCTCGTGTCGTCATGATGCAAAAACCGTGGGGAGCAGGCGTGGTAACGGCCCAATCATAGCGCTAGAGACGATCTACGTCAATTAGCGACGGGGCGAGGGCATGGCGGTGGTTTTAGATCGTCGCCTCACCTCGCTACTCTCGCACCGTCAGCGCCCCCAAGGACAGCAGTTCGGTGCCGTCCGCTAGGGGCAACCACGCCCCCGTCGTTTGGTCGCGCACCCCGGCGTGCAGTGTGTAGCGCCCCGGCGGTAGCGCCCCCGGTGCCAGCCGAAAGGGCGTGTCATTCACATAGGTGCGGAACCACGCCTCGGCTGGCATCCCGCTGCAGTACGGCGCTGCTTCAGCGACGGTGCGCCCCGCCGCATCGCGCACCAACACCGCCGGGGTCAGTGTTGCGGGCAACACTTGTTCAGCACGCCAGTACAGCGTGAGAAACAGCGGGTCGGCTGGCCCAAGCACGGTGCGGTCTTGGTCAAAGCCGCGCAGGGCGAATCCGTCACGCCACGGCGTCACGAGGGCCGTTTGTGGCACCACCCCGCTCAGGAGGCGGCGCAACGGGAAGTTCGGCACCGGCGCGGCGTCAAATGGCGCTGCGTACGCCGCCGCATCAAACATCTGGGGCGGCCCGACCACCGGCTCGCGACTGTAAATTTCCAGGGTTCGCACGCCATCCACCAGCACCGTGCCGAAAAGGGTGTAGTCCGGCGGAATGAAGAGCGGTTGCGCGCCATTCGCAGTTAAGAAATAGTCGGGCTGGCGCGCACACTTAAACTGCCCCCGCAGATACCACCCCGGCGTAAACAACTCCTGATTCGTATCCATCGCGCCCCGCAGCACGCCTTGTTGGAAGAGCGCGGCGACCGTTTTCCAGCCGTCGCGATGCGGAAAGGCGAAGAGGCCATCGTCGGGCAATTTGCCGCCCGGCGGGGTAAAAAACGGGAGTTGTGTCGCCGGGTAGGCTCGCTCAAACTCCGGCCAGGGGTGCAGAAAGACGAGGTTCGTGTAAGTCAGGCTGAGCGTGAGCAGCGCGGTGCCAGCGGCGGCGAGAACGGGTTGCAGACGCGGCCACACCGTAACCAGCGCGGCGGCACCCCACGCGACTAAGAGCCACCCGGCGGTGTGCAGCGTGTAAAAGTGCGTGCGCGGGTCGGCGATCAGAAAGGCATGGGCCGCCAATGGGCCAACCAGCCACAGCACCAACGCCCGCAGATGCATTGGCAAGCGCGGGGCCAGGGCCAGGGCCACCAACGGCGGAAGGCACAACAGCCCCGCCAAGCTCGTGTCGGGGCCACGGGACAAGCGGGTTGGGGCGAGGGTTGCGAGCAGTCCGCCCGCTGTCAGGAGTGCTGCCAGCGCCCACCCGAGCAGCCGGGGCCGCAGGTAGACCGCCAGCAGCGCCGCCAGTGTCCCCAAAAGCGCTAGGCCCATTGCTGCTGCCGCGTAGGGCGTCGTGTAGACGCTCAGCATGACCGCGTAGCCCGCCAGATTGTTATACAAAACTTCAGCCGCGCCGCCTTGGCCGCTTCGCGTTGCCAAATGACCCAGCGTACGGGTGAAGTGTTCGTGCAAAACAAATGGCACGTAGAAACTTAGGGTCAGCACAAGCCCCACCAGCACCGGCAGCGCG
The DNA here is from genome assembly GCA_903877345.1 of uncultured Oscillochloris sp. Classification (GTDB taxonomy): domain Bacteria; phylum Chloroflexota; class Chloroflexia; order Chloroflexales; family Chloroflexaceae; genus CAIWXH01. Next base: position 3,217 of record CAIRDL010000341.1, read on the forward strand.
AGGTTTGTCAGCCATTGGCGCAGGGGCCAAGCCCGGCGCATGCCTCCGGCGACGACTAGCCAGGCTAAGGCGGGTAGCACATACATCCCGTCGTAGTGCGCCAAAAGAGCCACCGCCGCACAGCCAGCCGCCGCCGTCAGGTAGCGGCGTGGCGCGCTGCCGGTGTAGAAGCGCCAGACCAGCCAGAGTGCCGCCGCCGCCAAGAGCAGCACCACCGTTTGGTATTGCACCATGCGCCCGAAGGCGACCAGCAATCCGTCGGCGGCGACGCCTAAGGCGGCCACGAAACCTGCGACATCGCCCCGCCGCCCGCCAATGAGCCGCCCCGCCAGCGCCCACACGCCCAGCACCAAGCCCACGCCAGCCAAGGCGAACGGCAGCCGTGCCACCAGTTCCGAGGTTGTGCCCGTGACCGCCAGTACGCCGGTTGGGAGCAGTGCCTCCACCGGCCCCTTCATATGCACCAGCAGAATGTCGGCCTGCCCGTGGATGACGCCTTTTGCCAGCATCAGCGCGTACGCCTCGTCGCCTTGGAACTCTGCCACGCCCAAGCCCCACAGGCGGGTTGCCAGCGCGAGGGCCAATGGCAGCAGCAGCCAGTGTTGCGGGCGTGGCGGCGCTGGTGCGGGGGCGGTTTTGCGTTGCCGCCACAGCGCCCACGCTGCGCCGAGGCTCAGTGCGTCAGCGGTGGCGAGCGCCAACCAGCCTGGGAGCGGCCCTGGCAGTGCGTGGAGCGCCAACACCAGCAGCGGCAGGACGCTCACGGCTCCGGCAAAGGCGAGAAAGGCGCGTTCGGCTGCGTCGGCCTCTGTGCGGAAGAGCGCTAAGGCCAGGAGTGCGCCGGGCGTCAACAGGATGAGCAGCGCCGCCAGTTGAGCCCAGGGTGACGGTAAGGGCAGTACCAGTGCCAGATGACTTGCGAGGGCCAGCGCACCGCCGCCTACGCTGAAACGTCGCGTCATGATTCCATCATGCGCTTGCTGCGGTTGCTGGGCCAACCACAAACCAACGGCTACCGCGATGGCGGCGACGGTTGCTTCCGGCCAATGCGGCGGCAAGCCCCAGGCAAACGAGCGCGGCCCATACCAAGCCCACGTCACCAGGGCGGCAGCAAGCAGCGCCGTGAGCCGGTGGGCGTTTTGGGCGTTGAGCAGCCAAGCGGCAGCGCCTAGCAACAGCAGCAGCGCCCCGCACCAGAGCGCTCGCTCGAAGGCAAAGGCGAGTGGCGGTGCGCCTGAGAGCGGCAGGACGCGCAATTCGCTTAGGGCAACACCGAGGTGGCGGGGGTCGGCACGGGATGGCTGAAAAGTCGGACTGGAGAGCGTGAGCGGGGCGAGGGTTGCGCCTGGCGGCAGGGCAAGTTGATAGCGGCGCCAGCCTGGGGCAGACTCAAAGGCGGCGAGCGTGTGTGCGCCCGCCGCCAAAGTTGCGGGCCACGGTTGGCCTAACGTTGTCGGTGCCTCGCGGTAGAGGCGCAATTCCAGGGTGGTTGGGCCGGCGTAGGCACCGTAGAGGGTGAGCGTGGTGGTTGCGCGAGTCCAGCGTAGGGGTGCGGGTGGGGCACCCTCAGGCGGGAAACTGTTGGTGATGAAATAGGCGTCGCCGGGGGTGCCCACGGGGAGCGACCAGGGGCGTGGGAGTAACAGGGTGGTCGTGACGAGGGCCATACAGAGCGTCACAGACCAGATTTTAGCTTTTAGATTGCAGATTGCAGATTTTAGATTGCAGATTTGCCGCAAGCTGAACCCTCGGCCTATTCCGGTTCCTTCGCCTGCCTCTGGCCGTTCTCGGCAGCCGATGCGCGGAGCGCGGCGGCCCGTTGACGGAGTTGCTGGAAGTAGTCGCTGCCCGTAATCTCCGCCACTTGATCCTGTTGGCGCGCTCGGTCAATCTCGATTCGCAGCTCGTAGACCTCTTGTTGGAGACGGCGAGCGCGGTCAATAACTTCATCGGCCATGTGCTGGAAGACTCGCGCCAACTGGCCCAGAGCATCATCGCGCTGGGTCACTTCGGTGAGCGAAGTGGGGTCGTAGCTATCGTTTTCGATGGCCTCGGCGGCGGTGGTAATCATGCGTACTTGGCGAAGGTAGGCATAATCGCTGGCGAGGTCGCTGACGCGGTCGCGCAGTTGGCGGCAGAGCACCCCGATAACGCCACGGGCCACGCCGACGTGCGAACCAATCAGTTCGTAGAGGGGTTCTTGGCCTAAGCAGAGCAGCGAGCTATCTTCAAGCGCCGTGACTGAGGCACTGCGGGGTTCGGCATCAAGCACAGCCATTTCGCCAACAACATCGCCAGGGCCAAGATCATTGTAGACGAGATCACCGTCGTGGACGCGCACGCGACCTGCGATAATCACATATAAACTGTCAGCCGCATCGCCCTTGTAAAACAGCGGCGTCCCGGCGACGAGGTCAACTTGCACAAAGGCTTGGGCAACCATGGTCAGGGCTGTGTCGGGCGCACCGCCAAAGAAACGGATGCGCCGCAGGAGGGCAATACGCTCGTCCAGACTGTCCATAGAAATCCGGCCTCCAAGGTTGATGGGCGCAGCGGCGGCAACGAAGTACGATCTAGGTTGCTATTTTGCGTAAGACATGGTTCAAACTAGCTTTACAGTCTAGCGATCTCACGCAAAGCCGCAAAGCCGCAAAGAACATATGGTGCTGTTGCTAGGTTTCAACGGGAAAGCCAGAACCGTCGTTGCTGCAACATGCTTTAGGGATTGTAACACATCAGTCGGCATGGGGCGGGTGGCTAACCACCTAGCCCTTGCTCTATAATGGCGCTATGGACGCGCCCCGCACCCCTGTTTACCCCCCACCGCCACGGTTTCGCCGGCCCCGCCGCCGCCGCTCACGCTTCCGGCGCAGGCACCCCATCCTCGCCTTTCTGCTGCGCCTCACGCTCGCCGGGCTGAAACTCGGCTTGTTGGTCGTGCTGAGTGGCGTGGCCGGTGCGCTGTGGCTCTACTACCACTACGGGAGCGACCTGCCCGATCCGCAGCGCATCAGTGCCCAGCGCAGTTTTGAGACGACCCGCATCTATGCTCGCGATGGCACGACGTTGCTTTTTGAACTGGTCGGCCCGCAAAGCGGTCGCCGCACGCCGGTGGCCTTTGAGCAGATTCCCCAAATTCTCAAGGATGCCACGGTCGCGGTTGAGGATGCGGATTTCTACACCAACCCCGGCGTGGATCTGCGCGGCATCATCCGCGCTGCGCTTCAGAATTACCACAGCGGCGAGATTGTGAGCGGGGCTAGTACGATCACGATGCAACTGGTGCGGACGCTCTTGCTTACGCCTGAGGAGCGCGCCGAGCAGAGCTACGAGCGTAAGTTGCGCGAGGCCATTCTTGCCTACCGGGTCAGCCGCGAGTATGGGAAAGAGCAGATTCTGGGCATTTACCTCAATGAAATTTACTATGGTGCCCAAGCCTACGGGGTTGAGGCGGCGGCGCAGACTTATTTTGCCAAACATGTTTGGGAATTGAACCCCGCCGAGGCGACGCTCTTGGCCGGGTTGCCCCAGTCGCCCACGAGCTACAACCCCTTCACGGCCTTCGCCGCCGCTAAAGCACGCCAACAGGTGACGCTGGGCCTGTTGGCCGAACACGGTTTCCTCACCCAGACTGAGGCCGAACGCATTTATGCGGAGCCGATTACGCTGACGCCGCCGCGTAGCGATCTGCTTGCGCCTCAGTTCGTCTTTTATGTGCGCGAGCAACTTGAGCGGCGCTACGGCGCTGATTTGCTCTACCGCGCTGGCCTGCGCGTCGTCACGAGCCTTGACCTGACGTGGCAGGCTGAGGCGCAACAGGTCGCCCAAACGCAAATCGCGGCGCTCCGTGCGCGCAACGCCAGCAACGCGGGTGTGGTGTTGCTCGCCCCTGACGGTCAGATCCTCGCGATGGTCGGCAGCGTAGACTACAACACGCCCGACGGCCAGGTGAATGTGACGCTTGCGCCCCGGCAACCCGGTTCGGCGCTCAAGCCCTTTGTTTACGCGGCGGCGCTGCAACGAGGGTGGACGCCTGCCACGGTGATTTGGGACACGCCGAGCCGTTGGGTTAGCCCGAGCGGGGTGGTTTACGAGCCGAAGAATTACGATAACGCCTTCCACGGGCCGTTGCGCCTGCGTATGACCCTGGCGAACTCGCTCAACATCCCGGCGGTCAAAGCGCTTGAGCATGTCGGCGTGCCAAATTTTGTTGAAACCATGAGCCGTCTCGGCCTGACCACGTTTACTGATCCTAGTCGCTTTGGCTTGGCGATGGCCTTGGGCAGCAATGAAGTGCGGTTGCTGGAATTGACGGGCGCGTACAACGCCTTGCGAAATGGCGGGCGCTTCGTCGCGCCGGTTGCGGTGCTTAAAGTGACGAACAGCCGGGGCGAGGTGTTAGAGCGTTGGCAACCTGAACGGGGCAGTCCGGTCTTTGGGCCACAGAGCGAACAGATCGCCTATTTGATCACCAGCATCCTGAGTGATAATGAGGCCCGGACGTTCATGTTTGGGCGCAATAACGTGATGGAATTTTCTACAATTATCGCTGCGGCGAAGACTGGTACTTCCAATGATTTCCGCGACTCGTGGGCGCTGGGCTATTCCACTGACGTGACGATGGGCGTCTGGGTGGGCAACAACGACGCGACGCCGATGCAAGAAGTGGCGGGGGCAAACGGGGCCGGGCAGATTTGGCGTGAACTGATGCTGCGCTACCATTTGGGGCGAACTGCGACGCCGTTTCCCCGCCCCACGGGGCTTGAGGAACTGCCGGTGTGCGCTGACACTGGTGGGCGGGCTGGCCCTGCTTCGGGCTGTCCGCGCCCAATGAGCGAACTCTTCATCGCTGGCACCGGGCCGCGCAATGTTGATGTGGTCTACCAGACGGTGCGGCTTGGTGGTGATGGCAATTGTCTGGCGGCTGCTTACACGCCCGCCGCCGAGGTGCGCGTGCGGCAGTTCCCGCTCTACCCGCCTGAGTTCCGCGAGTGGGCCGCCAAGAACGCGCCGCAACCGCCTACCCAACTCTGCCCGCCGCCCGTCACGTCAAACGAGGTGGTCGCGCTGCTGACGCCGTTGGGGGCGAGTGGGCTGCTCACGACGACGCAGATCTTTATTAGCGGCACGGCTCAGGGGCCGTTTATCCTCGAAGTCGGATCTGGGGCTGCGCCGGAGCAATGGCAATTACTGGGGCAAAACAGCATGCCAGTGAAAGATGGACTGCTTGGGGTTTGGATGACGACGGGACTTGCCCCTGGCCCGTACACACTGCGGCTGCGGGTCACCACCCCCGACGGGCGCAGGGCAAGCGCAACGCAGACGGTGATGTTGCGCTTGCCTACGCCTTAGACGGTAGTGCAGGCTTCCAGCCTGCCGACGCGCATCTGGCGGGCTGGAAGCGAAGATATTGGAACAACACGACCGAATTGATGATCCGGCGCTTTATGGTGGGGGAGACCCGCCGCGAGTCGCGCCCCTGCTATAATGGCGACCGATGAAACTCCCCCGCCTTCTCCCGTTGCTCCTGTGGGTGCTGAGCGCCGCGTGTAGTGCGCCGCCGCCGCCCCCTTACGGCCTGACGGAGCCGTTCCTCGCCGCGTGGCAGCGCGCTGGCGCTGAGCAACTCGGCCCTCCGCGCACGCCGCCTCTCTGGTTGGATGAGTATCAGGTGCAGTTTTTCGCCGCCGCAAGCATTACGGCGGTGGATGGAAGTCGCGCCGTCGTTGCCGCTTTACCAAAGACTTGGGCCGACCGTTACCCGGAAGCCATGCTGCGCCTACCTGCCTCACCGCAGCGCGCTTCTGTTACCCTGGCCGACGGGCAGCCCGCCGTGGCGCAACCGCTCGCACCACTGACAGTGCGCGTGCAAGCGCTGGGCTACAACGGCCCCGCCGAGCTGCGTCTCTATGACGCCAACCGTCAGCCCGCCGGTACCGTCGCCCTGACGCTTACCGATGGCGTGGGCCTCGCCGAGGTGCTGCCCCGTGGTCACTTGGGGCACCAATGGGCGTTGGCCCTAATTGACGGTCAGCTCGCCGGTGCCCGCAGCGCGCTCTTCACCCTCGACGCAACCACCGAACTTCAGACTGGCGATGCGGCGCTCGACGCACTTTACCCGCGCTTGCGCGGCTTTATGCAGCGGGATGGCGTGACCTATCCGCTGAACGG
>CAIRDL010000342.1 GCA_903877345.1 uncultured Oscillochloris sp.
GGATCACGGATCACGGATCACGGATCACGGATCACGGATCACGGATCACGGATCACGGATCACGGATCACGGATCACGGATCACGGATCACGGATCACGGATCACGGATCACGGATCACGGATCACCCATCACCCATCACCCATCACGGATCACGGATCACGGATCACGCATCACGGATCACGGATCACGGATCACGGATCACGGATCACGGATCACGCATCACGGATCACGGATCACGCATCACGGATCACGCATCACGCATCACGCATTACGCCTCACCGCACCGTCACTTGCACCTTTACAATTGGCCCATTTGCGTTCACGCTGACGTAGCGACTGGTGCCGAGGGTCTCGATTTGCGGCGCGACGGACTGCCCATTGAGCAGCACGGCCCGCACCTCCTTCGCCGTCGGCGGCAACAACACGCGCAGCCGCACCGTGTCGCCGCTGCCCGTCGCCTCAAGGGTGAGGCGCGCTTCGTTCCCCGGTTTCGCCGCCGGTTCGTAGCGCCACGTATAAGCCGCGTAGCCGTTCGAGGCAGCGTACCGCGCCACCGCATACGCCTGCGTCACTTGGTCACGCGGGGCGGCCAGCCAGCGCGGGCTGAGCGTGGCGGCACTGTAGGTAAGCCCAGCCTCTTCAACGCCCGCCGCACCCTCGATCAGCGCCCCGAACATCGCACTTGAACCCCAGCCATCGGTCGGCAGAAACTCGTTAGCGGGCGCAATGCCGCCGGTCGGGTAGTACCACAGATAAGTCGCGCCAGTCCGCCGAAGCAATTCATCATACCGATAGAGAATGTCAAAGCCGTAGCTTTCGTCGCCGTAGCGAAACGCGCCCCGCGCCAACTCGCCCCCGACCAAGGGCATGATGCCGCCGTTGACGTACTCGCCAGGCCGTTCGCCCAAATGCCCGTTTAGGCCGAAGAGGCCCGCCGGGAAGGGCGGATCAATGCTGTACCACTCCGCGAAAGCCGTACGGTGCGGATCATTCAGCCGCCGCTGATATTCCGCCAGAATGGCCCGTCCTTGGTCAATACTCAGCACGCCTCGGTTCAGCGCCAGCGCGTTCGAGAGGCTCAACTGCGTCGCTTCGTCAACCCCCGGCACCTTGAAGGGCACCAACTTGACGTGGTGGGTGTAGAACTTACCGTTCCAACTCAGCCGGTTCAGGCGCACCAACAGGTCAGTCGCCAACTGCCGCCGTTGCGCCGCCAAATCCCACTGGCCCGCCTGCTCTTCCATCAACGCAAGCACGCGCAGCGCCGCCGCCAGCCCCGTGTTATCACCGTGGAAGATGCCCCATTTCGTCTGGTCGTCAAGCCAGTGACGCGGCGCAGGGTTGCCGGTCGAAGGATCAACCGTCGTCGGCCCATACTCGAAATCCCAGGTATCAATCGTGAACGGACGCTTCACCAAGCCCAACGTCGGCTCCCAACGCTCCGGGCTGGTCAGCGTGTAGTTGATCGCCTTCTGCACCGACGGCAGCAGCCGCAGCATCCAGGCCGTATCGCCGGTGGTCTGCCACGTTTCGTAGACCAGTTGGGCGTAAAGGTATTCGACATCAGCCTCAACCGGGGTGCGTTTGCCAGGAATCGCCCACTCGGGGCGGGGCAGATAGTCGAGCAGTTCACCCGTTGCGGGGTTTTGCGCGGCGGCGTTGGCCTCAATCAAGCTGGTCAGGTCGGTTTCAAAATAGCGAAACGCCCGGTTCTGGTAATAATGGTCGCGCAACCAGAGCAACGGACTGTCGGGCGAACGATAGCCCGCGACCGTCTGCCCATGCAGCGCATAACTGAGCCGCTTGGCGCTCATGAAGTTCCGCACCCGTTCGTAGAGTTGATCAAACGCAGGGACGCCGCTGCGTATCGTGGTCTGGGCGTCGAGGCGATAGAGCGCACCCGCAGCGACTTGTTGGCCGCTAGGCAGAAACAGCGCCGCCCAATGTGCGCCCAAAGCACCACGCGGCGTCACCGTCACCGCGCCGAAGCCGCCAACCAGTTCGAGGGCGAAACTGCCCGCTCCGCGTCCTCGCCCATCAAAGACAAGCAGCGTGGCAGGCCCACTATAGCCCGCCACATTCACATTGATCACCACCGGCTCAAGCGGGGCCACCACAGGGTTGGTGCTGGTGAAGGAAGCGCCGCCCTCAGCGCGCACCGAGGACAAGGGCAGCAAGGTCACGAGAAAGAGGGCCACTAGGCCCAACAGCAAGCGTGGCACGGAAGTCTCGCTTCATAACTAAGGGTAGGGTAGGTAGACCGATTGTAAGGGCGAAGTAGTTGCCCTGCAAGTGGCTCTCTTCTATGAGGTAGGTGATCGCGACGGATTGTAAGGGCGAAGCATTTGCCCTATAGGTGGCTCTCTTCTATGAGGTAGACGATCGCGACGGATTGTAAGGGCGAAGCATTTGCCCTCCAGGTACTCCTTCCCCCCAAGGGGCGTAAGGCAAATGCTTCGCCCCAACGCGAACCCCAACAAGTGCGGGAGTTAAACCATGACCCTCAAACCAAAGCGCGTCTTTTCAGGCATCCAGCCCTCGGGGATGCTCCACATTGGCAACTACCTTGGCGCTGTCCAGCAATGGGTGCAGGGCCAAGGCACCAAGGTGAACTTCATCTGCATCGTGGACCTGCACGCCATCACGATGCCGCAAGAGCCTGCCGCCCTCCATCGGCAAACCCGCGAATTGGCGGCCCTGCTCATCGCCGCTGGCATTGACCCCCAACAGACCACCCTCTTCGTCCAAAGCCACGTCCGCGCCCACGCCGAGGGCTGCTGGCTGCTCAATTGCATTACGCCCCTTGGTTGGCTGGAACGGATGACCCAGTACAAGCACAAAGCGCAGAGACAGGAGAGCGTGCTGACCGGGTTACTCGACTATCCGGTGTTGCAGGCTGCCGACATTTTGCTGTATGACAGTGATGAAGTGCCGGTGGGCGAAGATCAGAAGCAGCACATTGAGTTGACCCGCGACATCGCCGGGCGCTTCAACAGTCTCTATGGCGAGACGTTCGTGCTGCCCCAGCCGATTATTCGGGAGAGTGGCGCCCGCATTATGGCCCTGAACGACCCACACGCCAAGATGAGTAAGAGCGACTTCACACGGGGCCACGCTATTCGCGTCAACGACAGCCCCGACGAGATCCGCTGGGTCGTGAAGCGGGCCGTCACCGATCCAGGCCGCGACATCACCTTTAGCGCTGACCCGGCGCGAGCGGGCGTGAACAATCTGCTCCAAATCTACGAACTGTTCACCGGCCAAAGTCGGGCAGCGATTGAGGCGCATTTTGCCGGCAAAGGCTACGGTGCGCTCAAAACTGACGTGGCTGAGGCCGTCATTGAGGGTTTACGCCCCATTCGCGAGCGCTACGAACACCTCATCACCGACCCTGCCGAGCTTGACCGCATCCTCGCCGTTGGGGCGACCCAAGCTAGGGCGGTCGCCGAGCCGAAGATCCGCGAGATGATGGCGAAGGTTGGGTTTGTGTTGCCGACATTATGAGGGTTGGGGATTGGGCCGAGCGATTGCCTGCGCGGCCTGTAGCGATGCAAGATCTTGCGTCGCTACCCCTTCGGGGCCATGCGGTCCCCCGCCGATGGTTCGCCGCAAACTGTAAGGCAAGCGGAAACTTTAAAACATCCCATCGGATCCGTGATGCGTGATCCGTGATCGGTCAGGATGCGGCCCGGTCACGGATCACGCAGCACGGATCATTTGCACGACCTGGATGATTAAAAATTCCCGCTTCCCTAAAACTGGTTTGAAGCATGCCTAAAGCCTCGACTTCACCCAACAACCCCAAGAGGATTGCTAGAGCGCGCCTTTGCCCTATAATGGCTCGGCTCAGCCACGATTTTAAGAGACAGCCCATGAACTGTTCCCCCGTTCCGGTTCGGTGCGTGCGTCTAGTCCTCGTGGCCCTCCTGGCCGTGCTGCTCCTCGCCCCCAGCGCAACTTGCGCCCAAGCCGCGCTGACTCTGACGGCGACCCCCGCTTTCGAGGGTAATTTCACCCCCGGTATGTGGCTGCCCATCGCGATTGAACTGCGTAATGATGGCCCGCCCCTTCAGGCGCTCATCGTGGGAACGCAACCCAACGCCACGTTCCGCAATGTGCAGGCCGTCGAACTTCCCGGCGGGGCTGTGAAACAACTGACGCTGTATGTGGCGATGGAACAGAGCGACCGCGAACTGCGCGTGACCCTCGAAGCCACCGGCTCCGTCCTCGCCGAACAGGTGCTTGCGGTGCGCCCCCGCCCCGGCGAGCGGCTGCTCGGGCTCCTTACCACCCAAGATCCCCATTTGCGGCTGCCCCGCCGCGAGGATCTCGCCACGCTGCCTTTTACCACGGTGAGCTTGAACGCCGCAACCCTGCCCAACCGGGCGGCGGGGCTTAGTAGCCTGAGCCTGCTGTTCGTGCAGCAACTACCGGCGGATGGGTTAAATGCCGAACAGCGCGCCGCCCTCGTCGGTTGGGTCATGAGTGGTGGACACCTGATCGTTGGCGGTGGTGCGGCGGCGGCGCAAACCGTGAGCGCCCTGCCGCCCGCGTTGTTGCCCGCCACCATCGGGGCCGCAACCCAACTCGCCGACGCACCCTTCGCCGCCTTTACCGCTGCCCCTGGCCCTGGGGCACTGCCGGGCGTCACCCTCACGGCGGCACCAGATGCCCAGGTGACGGGGCCAGCGAGTGCGCCGAGTTGGGTCAGTCGGCGCATTGGCTTGGGGGCCGTGACCCAACTCGCCTTCGATCCAAGTTTACCGGCCCTCGTTGACTGGGCAGCGGCACCGCTTTTTTGGGATCGGCTGCTCCGCTCACCAACGCTCTTTAGCACCGTCTTTGGGTCGCAGCCCCAGGTTGACGTGATCCAAGAGCAGATTATCGCCGGGGCGCTGACGGCCTTGCCTACAATCAGTCTGCCGTCAACCAACCTGATTTTTCTGCTCTTGGCTGTCTACGCGGTGTTGGTCGGCCCAGGCGTTGCCTTACTCTTGCGGCGACTTGATCGCCAGACCTGGGCTTGGGTCGCTGTGCCAGCCCTGGCCCTTGCCACCGGCGCATTGGTCTTTGGGCTGGCCTTCTTCACCCGGGCTGACCAGCGTGTGATCACGCAGCTGAGTCTCATCGAAATGCAGGATACCGAGCAAGCGCGGGCGCGCACCTACATCGCGGCCCTCGCGCCACAGACCCAGACGTTCACCGCTGCTTTGACGGAACCCGCGCTGGTGCGACCTGTGCGCGGAAGTTCGGGTACCTATGGCACGGTAAGCGGCGCAGGCGGCGATTTGGCCCAAGAAGGGCCGACCGTTGCCCTGAACGTTGAGCGCTGGCAACTCCAGGGTTTACTGGCCGAGACCCAACTGGTCTTCAATGGCGTCAAGGCCACTATTACGACTGGAGCCGCTGGCCCCCAGATCGAGGTACGCAACGACAGTGACCAAACCCTGCGGGGCGTCGTGGCTGTCTACGGTGAACGGGTGCTTTTTTTGGGCGACCTGCGCCCCGATGGAC
>CAIRDL010000343.1 GCA_903877345.1 uncultured Oscillochloris sp.
CACGACAGGGCTACGCCTATCGTACACGATCTTTTGTCACGCCCGCGTCTCTCGTGCGCGCAGCAACGGCAACTCAAGGCTGTCCCAGAGCGCCTGGTAACTGGCCTCGATGATGTTCTGCGAGGCTCCAATGGTAGACCAGCGCTCTTCGCCGCGTGCGCTCTCGATCAGCACGCGGGGCGTCGCCGCCGTGCCTCGGTGTTCGTCAATGATCCGCACCTTGTAGTCCACCAAACGCACTTCGGCCAGCAAGGGGTAGTGGGGCAACAGCGCCTTGCGGATGGCGCTATCGAGGGCGTTGACCGGGCCATCACCCTCGGCGGCGGTATGGCTGATCTCGCTGCCGACGCGCACCTTGACGGTCGCCTGCGAGGCGATGTCGTGGTCGCCGCGTTTTTCGACAATCACGGTAAAGTCGAGCAGTTCAAAAGGCGGCGTGTAGTCGGCGGCACCACGTCGCACCAACATCTCGAAACTGCCCTCAGCCGCCTCAAACTGAAAGCCTCGGTGCTCAAGCTCTTTGATGCGCTGCACCACCGCATGTTCGGCCCCATCCAGTTGGAGCCCCAGTTCGTCGGCGCGCATCCGCACATTGCCCCGTCCCGCCAGTTCACTGACCACGACACGCTTTTGGTTGCCGACGAGAGCCGGATCAATGTGCTGGTAACTCGCCGCGACTTTGGCAATGGCCGCGACGTGAATCCCGCCTTTGTGGGCGAAGGCGCTGCGCCCGACGTAGGGCGCGTGGTGATCGGGGTTGAGGTTGGCGATGGCCGCGACGATGTTCGAGAGTTCACTGAGGCGACAGAGTTGTTCGGGGGCGATGCAGCTATAGCCCAGTTTCAGTTGGAGATTGGCGATCAGCGGAATCAGATCTAGATTACCGCAGCGCTCGCCGTAACCATTGATCGTGCCTTGCACCTGAATGGCACCCTCCGCCACCGCCGCCATTGCATTCGCCACGGCCAACGCCCCATCGTTGTGCGGATGAATCCCCAGGGTCACTTGGGCACCGACATGGGCGCGCACCGCCCTGACGATAGCCGTCACCTCATTCGGCAGCGCACCGCCGTTGGTGTCGCAGAGCGCCAGCGCGTCGGCTCCGGCTTGGGCCGCAACGGTAATCGTCGCCAGGGCATAGTCGCTATTCAGCTTAAAGCCGTCGAAAAAATGCTCGGCGTCGTAAACCACTTCTTTGCCCAGGGCCTTAAAAAAGGCCACACTCTCGGCGATCATCGCCAGATTTTCGGCGCAGGTGGTCTCGATCACCTGTTCGACGTGAAGCACCGAACTTTTGCCGACCAGCGTGACGACGGGGGTGTTCGCCTGCACCAAAGCGCGGATGTTCGTGTCGGTGGCGCAGTTGCCGCCCGCGTGGCGCGTGGCCCCGAAGGCGGCGATGCGGGCGTGGCGCAGATTCAGCGTTGCGACGCGGGCGAAAAACTCGGCGTCTTTGGGGTTTGAGCCGGGCCAGCCGCCTTCAATGTAATGGACGCCCAGTTCATCAAGGGCGCGGGCGATCTTCAGTTTATCTTCAACCGAAAGCGAAAGCCCCTCGCGCTGCGTACCGTCACGCAGGGTCGTGTCATAGAGCAAGATCTGCACGGCGAAAGCTCCTAAGCAAACCAGCGCGCGACGGTTCGGTCGGAGCATTGGCGGCCCACCGCGCCCGTGCTTACCGTCCCTGACCGACCGCCCGCGCCATTGGCCGGGTGAGTAAGAAAAAGTGGGCACTGCGGGCGGCGCGGGCACCATCGCCAATCGCCGCCAGCACATGTTCGCCTTCGGGGCGCGTGACATCGCCAGCCGCAAAGAGGCCCGGCACCGACGTTGCGAAGCCGCGATCAACCTGAATGAAACCGCCCGCCCCCATCTTGACGAGGTGGCCCACCAGGGCCGAGGCTGGCTCGCGGCCCAAATCAGCAAAAGCCCCGTCAACCTCCAGGGTCAGCCGCTCGTGGTTGCGCGTCAGCACGAGTTGGCGAGCTGCAGTGACACCGCGTACCTCGACCAGCGTAAAACCCGGCAGCACGGCGACATTACGCTGGCGGTGGAGCAGCGCCACATCGCGCCGTTCGGCTGCTGCGGCATTAGGCAGCACCAGAAAGACTTGGTACGCTTCGTGGGCAAATTCGGCGGCACTATAGACTGCCTGTTCGCTATCGCCAATCACCGCCACGGCTTTGCCCGCCAGCGCGGCGACGTGGTGGGTATTGCTGTAACCCAGGCAAGCCACCAAATGTCTGCCCGCCACATTATTGAAATGCCGGGGCGCGGCACCCGTCGCAACAATCACCGTGCCGGCCATTATCGGTTGCGTACGCTCCATCTCCACCACAAAATGCTGCCCCACGCGCTGCACCCGTGTCGCCCGGTCATTCACGCGCCGCTCAGGCTGCCAACTAAGTTGCCGCTCGAAAAGATGCACCGCCGAACTGCCAATCAGTTGCCGCTCATCCGCCGCCACCGCAGGATCTGCACACTGGTCGAGTACATCGCTTAACAGGTAATCTTGGTCAGCGTGCGTAAGCGCCTCCACCCGGCCACCGAACCGGTCACAGACCAACAGGAAGTCAATCTGCTTGCCGAGCGCGTACATCGCTGCCGCCTGACTCGCCGCGCCACCACCGATGATCACCAGATCGCGCATCCCATCCTCCTTGGGGATCTGCTTGAAGGTGCCCGCATGGTAGCACGGCTATTACTTGAACTATCAACTATTTTGCTTATAATACATACCTATTAGGTATGATAAGTCGGCGGAGCCTCCTTGCACCGTATAAGAGCAGGTTTCAGCCGACAGAGACGCAAGAACTTGTGTCTCTACCAACTACCGCACTACCGCAGAAGTAATGCTGTGAGGCGTCCTGTCATTCTGAGCGAAGCGAGAATCTCGGTCGGGACGCTTCGCTGAGCCCAGTGTGACAGGGCGAGTTTTGCGGTATTGCGGTAAAACCGTTCTGCACCACGCCTCAGCGCTGCACAAGCGGCAAGTAGTTCCCGTAGGGCAGAGCAACCACCTGAAGTTGCACCGGAATTGACACCGTCGGGCCGCCGCCACTGGTTGGCGCGACCAGAATCGTTGCGGTATAAAGGTCCGCACCTAGCCCGGTCGGGTCAACGCGAACGGTGATGCTCGTGTCTTGAAGCGTGGTCTGGAGCCAGGTGGCATTATCGGAGACCTGCCATAGGCCAGACGAACAGCCACTCATAATCTTCAGCGCCTGCACGGTGCGTGGGACGCCATTAAGCTGGGCGGTGAGCGCTAAACTATTTGGCACCACCGTCATCGTTGTGGCCTGCGCCGTCGCTGCCTCAGTGATCGGCGAGAAATGCCCCGCCTCGTCGGTGTAGCGCACCCAGATGCCCTGTCCACGGTAGTTGCCGCCCGGCAACGACCACGTGTACGGTGTCTGTACCGGCAGCGCCGCCGTGAAGAAGGTTGCCCTATCTACGCTGACATCCGTTGTGCCGCTGCGGAAGAACTGAAGGGTCAGAAAGGTCTCGCTGCTTGGGAAGGTGAAGCTGATCGGAAACTCCTGGTAGGTGTTCGGTGCAGCGAAGTCGGTACCCTTCAAACTGAGCGTTGTGCCGCCGGTGATCTGCACCCGCGCAACCTCGTTCGGCGAGCTATTGTTGGCTACTTTGAGGCGGACGTAGGCAACCAATGGCGTGTCTTTGAAGAAATTGGTCGTGTAAACCCATGCCGATGTTTCCGCCATATTGCCCGGTGAACCGAGCAGGAAGGTGCTGCCGTCGGTTGCGCCAGGATCGGCGATGTTCCCGCCAGTACCCCAGAGCAGGCTCATCTCACTATCTCGTGTGGCCCAACCGAGGCTAAATTGCATCTTCGGCAGCGTGCCGTTGCTTGGATCGTAGAGTGTGACCGTGGGCTGGGTACCACTCAGTTGACCCGGCCCGATCTGGTCGGCTGGTGGCGTGCTGCCAAAGTAGATCGTGTCACTGACGGTACTCGTACGGCTCAAGCTATCACGCGTTCGCACATAGACCGTACGCCATCCAGCGCTGCCATCGGTGAGCGACCATGTGCGATTGGCACTATAGGGTTCCCAAACCGCCCCGCTAAAGCACGGCTCGTTGCTCACCTGCATCTGCGTGGCGCTACTCATGCCTTGGAACCCACTGGTGTTGGCGTGGTCGTAGATATAGAGTTGCGTCTCTCGCGTGGTCGTTGCGGGAGCCTCTTGGGCGATCACCACCGGCGCGTAGTCCGCATCTACGCCAAAATCCTGAACAATGTAGCCGCGCCCGTCGCTGGTGCGCTGGTAGTAGCCCAAGCCGATCTCGCGTGAATTCGGGTCAAGGAGATTTGCGCGGTGGCCGGGGCTGTTCATCCATGCGTCAATCGCAGCTTGCGGCGCGACGTAGCCACACATTGCGTTCTCGGCCCCACCGAAGCCAAGATAGTGAAACGTGACGATCCGGTCGCTCGGCAACTTCCCCTGGGTGTCCTGATGACCGCAGAACCCGCTTGGCCGATTTTCGGTCGAGTCCCACGCGTACCAGCGGGCTGCGTGGGTAAGTTGGAGATTCCAGCGTAGGGGTGGCTGACCATTCTGGGCGCGGGCGACATTGCCAACGTAGACGGCCTGCGATTCATTGGCCCAAAGATTGGCAGTCTGAATGCCTGGATCGTAGGTGGATGCGGCGCGCATCGCCGTGGTGCAAATCGTGGCGCAGAACAAGAGCAGGATTACAAGTGTTTGGCGCATTGGGTTCCCCCTCGCAAACATAGGTATGGCTCAAGCCTAAGAGAACTGCACCGGGAAGTCAAGGCAAAAATCGAGGGGCGTCCCCCGTAGGGGGCGCTGCATCGCTGCCAACACGTCAAGGCGTTACGATGCACAGCTTCAGACGCTGCTTCGCCCCTACTTACCGGCCCCCAAGGGCGAGCACCAACTCAATGAGGAGTTGCCCGTGGCGGGCCAACTCTTCGAGGGGAATATGCTCATCGGGGCCGTAGGGCGAACTGCCGGGGAGGGCCATCCCCACGGAGGCGACGGGGCAGCCGAGTTGGGCGGCGAACAACTGAAGGGGCAACGCGAAGGGGCCTGCAGGCACCACCGGCAAAAGCGAACCAAAAACCTCGGCCCCCGCCGCCGCCACTTGGCGCACGAACATACTGTCGGGGTCGGTGCGTGCCGGCGGATAGCCACCCGGCAGCCGTTCCAGACTCACATCGGTGAACCCCCGGTCGTCAAGGTGTTCACGCAACAGCGTAGCCACAGTCTCTGGGACTTGGTGCGGCACAAGTTGAAAATCGAGAACAGCGGTCGCTAACGCGGGGAGTTGGGCCAGCTCGTGTTCCGGCTCGCAGTGAATACTGCTGAGATTGCAAGTGGGCAGCGTGACTTCGGCGCGAACGAGGGCGACGCCGCTCATGCCGAAGAGGAAGCCATCAGCGCCCCAAGCGGCCAAGCGGCCCGCTTCATCAAGCCGGATCGCCCGGAGCGCGATATTTTCCTCGCGGGTTGGGCCATCAACCTGATCGTAGAAACCGGGGATGCGGATGTCCTCATCCTCGCCTTTAATGCTGGCGAGCGCCCAAGTGATGCGCCAGAGCGGATTGCGAAGCGACGGAGCGGCTCCAGGGGGCAACGGGTGGCCCGGCCCACGGGCACTGAGGCGCACTTGGAGCAGACCCTTGCTGCCGCTGTAGCAAAGGGGATTGCTGACGGCGTCCCGTTCGCCAGTGCTGCCCAAGCAGAAATCGGCGGTGAGCAGATCGCTATGAGCGGCGATGGCGGCGGGCAAACTTGGCGAACCGAGAAGGCCACCACCGTCGGCGACGAAAACAATCCCACAGGGGAGATCGCCATCAGCCTGGAGCAGTGCTTGGAGCGCTTGGAGATGGGCGACGAGCGGGCCTTTCCCCTCGGCCACACCGCGCCCGTAGAGCGCACCATCGCGTTCAGCCAGTTGGTAGGGTTCGTGCGACCACATAAGCCACGGGCCAGTCGGCGGCGCATCGAAGCGATGGTAGAGCAGCAACACCCGCTCACTGCGCCCCGCACAGCGCCCGATGACCACGGGCGGGCCGGCGGTGTGAACGCGCACATGCATCCCCAGACTGTGGAGCAGGCGGGCGATCAGGTCGGCAGTGGCACGGAGATCGTCAAGCTGACCGACGCTCGATGGTTGAGCGCAGAGCGTGCGGAGCGACTGGATGAGCTTCTCCGTCAGCAAAAAGGGCGGCGCTGACACTGGGGGCTCCTCAGCTCGATGCGAACAAACCAGCAAGTTATGGGGGACGTGGGGTGCGTATAGGTATTATAGCACGCAGCATACCGCGCCTGCCTTGGTGCGCTGATGGTTCCGCGTGGTTTCCCGGTTTTAGCTCATTCTGAAGCCCTAAAGCCTAATCAGCTTAACGCATGTACAGTTGACAGCCCTGCGCTTCCAACGTATAATTTGACCCACCAATGTGCAACCAACGAGCGTCTTTCGGTAAAAGCGCCTAGTGCGGACGCCGAAAGATCATAGCGAGGACCGTGAGGTCATGTCGCTTGTCAAGGCTTCCCATCGCCAGCCCGTCATACCCGCTGGCGGTTTTTTTGTGTTGCGGCCCTCTTATGGGGGATGGGGG
>CAIRDL010000344.1 GCA_903877345.1 uncultured Oscillochloris sp.
CATGGGGAGCACAGCGCCCGGTAGGACTGGCCCGGCGTGGTGCGTTCTGGTCACGGATCACGGATCACGCATCATGGGGAGCACAGCGCCCGGTCGGACTGGCCCGGCGTGGTGCGTTCTGGTCACGGATCACGGATCATGGGGAGCACAGCGCCCGGTAGGACTGGCCCGGCGTGGTGCGTTCTGGTCACGGATCACGGATCACGCATCATGTGACCCCCGCCCCCTGCCCTACTTGCCTTAGGCCCACATTGACCGCTGACCGCACTCTGGGTATACTCTACCGCGATGGAAAAAGTAGCGATACTCGCCGACATCCACGGTAATTTAGCCGCCCTGCACGCCTTGGTCGCCGACCTTGAGCAGTGGTCGCCCGACTTGGTCGTCGTCGCGGGCGACGTTGTCAATCGTGGGCCGCAGTCTGGCCCCTGTCTCGACCTCATCCTCAGGCTCGTCACCGAACGGGGCTGGCAGCTGATTCGCGGCAACCACGAGCGCTACGTTATCAGTCATGATCACGAGCGGCATCACCCCAATGCGGCCCACGATGACGTACATCGCCAGTTTAGTCGCATCATCGCTTGGACCCACGCCCAAGTCGCGGCGCACGTTGCGACAATTGCAGCGCTGCCTACACACCTCCAGCTTGATGTAGCCGGGGCCAAACTGGTGGTGTATCACGCTTCGGTGCGCCACGACCGCGACGGGTTGTATGCCAAAACAGACGCCGCCACGCTCACGCAGCAGATTGACCCGACGGCGACCATTTTCTGTGCTGGGCACACCCACATGCCTTTCGTCAGACAACTCGCCGCGACCTTGGTGGTCAATGTCGGCTCGGTTGGCCTGCCTTTTGATGGCGACCGCCGCGCCGCCTACGTTCGCCTGACCCGCAACGCCGACAGCTGGCGGGGCACGCTGGTGCGCTTGCCGTACGATTTTGCCGCCACCGAACGCGCCTTCCGCCACAGCGGGATGTTCGAGGCCATTGGTGCTTACGGCCCGTTACTGCTCCGCGAAATTGAGACCGGACGCTCACTCCTCTTCAGTTTTATTCCTACCTACCACCCCCAAGTGCTAGCAGGCACGCTCAGCCTCGAAGCCGCAGTTCATGCCTTTCTCACGCAGTTTGACCAGGCTTAGCTGTGCTAAGCCAAGGTTATGGAGAGCGCCCTGATGTCACGTCTGAAAATCGCGATGCTTGCGTCGGAGTGCTATCCGTTCGCCAAAATTGGAGGTCTTGCCGATGTGGTTAGCGGTCTGTCTCGTGCGCTGCACGCGGCGGGGCATGAGGTCATCATCATTCTGCCCAAATATGCCGTGTTGGACGCCGAACAGCACGGTTTGCGCCCCTTCATCAGCCCGCTGAGTGTCTGGATGGGCGATACCCAGGAGTGGTGCGCCACCTATACGACCACCTATGGCGGCATTCCGGTCTATTTTATCGAGTTCGAGCGCTACTTTGGGCGTCCCGGCCTCTACAATGACGCCGAGTTTCACAACTACCCGGATAATGCGTGGCGCTTCGGCTTCTTCACGCGCGCCGCGCTTCAGCTTTGCCATGAAATTGGCTTCGCCCCCGACATTGTTCACGCCCACGACTGGCAGACGGCGCTGGCTCCGGCTTATCTGAAGCTTTGGCATTGGAATGACCCGGTGCTGGGCGGGGCGGCGAGTGTGCTCACCATCCACAACTTGGCCCACCAAGGGCGCTATCCCGCCGATGCGTATGCCTACTTGGGGCTTCAGGCGGCCAATTTCACTGCCGAGAAGTTTGAGGAATTCGGCGAACTCAACTGTCTCAAGGGCGGCCTCTATTATGCCGACCTCGCCACAACGGTTAGTCCGACCTATGCCCGTGAGACGCGCACGCCAAGCGGGGCGAACGGCTTTGCCCCGTTTCTCGCACGCAAGGGCGACCACTACCTGGGCATTGTGAACGGTGTGGACTACGAACAGTGGAATCCCGCCAGTGACCATTACCTGCCGAACCACTTTTCGCCGCATGCGTTAGTCGGGAAAGCCACGCTGAAGTTGGCGCTGCAACGGCGGGTGCAGCTTGAGCCGAACGCGGATATACCGCTGATTGGCGTCGTGAGTCGGCTGGTGGAACAGAAGGGGCTGGATTTGCTGGCGGAAGCGCTTGAGGCCATTATGCGCGCCATGTTGGTGCAATTTGTCATTCTGGGCACGGGCGAAAAGAACCTTGAATGGTACTTTGGCCCGCTGCCGGAGCGCTATCCGGGCCGCATTGGCAGCTACATCGGCTATAGCGAAGAATTGGCCCACTGGATTGTGGCGGGCGCGGACTTCTTTCTGATGCCTTCATACTTCGAGCCGTGTGGGCTTAATCAGATCTACGCGCTCAAGTACGGCACGCTGCCGATTGTCCGCGCTACTGGTGGGCTTGATGATACGGTGCGCCAGTATGACGAGGCGAGCGGCGCGGGCACCGGCTTCAAGTTTGTTGAGCCGAGTGCCCGCAGTGTTTACGACACCGTTGGGTGGGCGGTGAGCACCTACTACGACCGCAAGCCGCATCTGCGCCAACTGATGGCGACGGCGATGCACGAAGATTTCTCGTGGGCGCAGCAGGTCAAAGCCTACGTCGCCGCCTACGAGCAGGCGATGACGAATAAGCGGGCGCTTTAGCTGGGTTCCGTGATGGAAGAGCAGGAAGGCGTGTTTCCAACGAGCTTTAGGGAACTTGAAGGGGGGCGCGCTGTGGAATACATCGAGGCGTTGACCGACTATCAGCCTGATACGACCAAGCGCAGTCTGTTTCTGGCCGGTGGCATCACCGGATGTCTCGATTGGCATGCGGTGGTGTGCCAACAGCTTGCCGACACAGCTTTGGTGCTGCTCAATCCCCGCCGCGTCGCGTTCCCCATCCACGATCCGGCTGCCGCCGAGCAGCAGATCAGTTGGGAACATCGCCACCTGCGCCGAGCAACGGCAGTGCTGTTCTGGTTCCCCTCTGAAACCCTGTGCCCGATCACCCTCTACGAACTTGGGGCTTGGTCAATGACGACCAAACCCTTATTCGTTGGCGTGCATCCCGCCTATCAGCGCCGCCAGGATGTCATGATTCAGAGCCGTCTGGCTCGACCTGCACTCCATGTGGTCGCATCGCTTGAGGCCCTGATTGCGCAGGTCAGACACTTTGCGGAAAGCTAGACGTGGCTGAAGCACAGGCACGCCCCGCAGAGCGGGGCGGTTGGGGCAGCATGAGACTGTTGCAGCATTCCCTCGAACTAGCGGGCATGCTTTATCTGGGCGCTCTTTTCCATCCTTGCGCCACTGCTTCCTCTTCCGTACAGAACCAGCGTTCACCTTTCTCTGGATCAATCACCGTTGCGTTGTAATTCTCCATTCCAGGGAGATGATACTGTTTACTGCCAGTACTGGCAGAGATATTCCCTTTGATAACGCAATCTGGTTTCATGGTGCTGGTAATCGTAACAAGGGACGGCAATGTGTTCCGATTAACTGGTTGTATGAACATAAATACCACCCCGACAACCATCACGATAAGGACGACGGCAGCAATCCCGATGGCAAGAGGATAGCCTGACTTGGATGAACGATCACGTGTTGCTTGCCCCGAGGTAGATCTACGGGGAGCCATTGACGAACGTGAAGGGCTACCCACCGAATCGCATACGATAGGCTCTGCATAACCAATGATTGATCGTATGAATGTCGCGTAGTATACTATTTCTTTTTTATGTAGCGCACATGCTTTGCCATGTGCTATTTCTTGTCGTTGCTTGTTCATACTCAGAATAATATTTTTGTCGTTCGCATTGATGAGATTGCACTTTTGCGCTAGGATAACAAGATCGCGCCCTTGGGTTTTGCCCCGATCATGTACCACTTCTCGTGTTTCTGCTGGCAGCGCTAGATTGTTTGATAAAAAGAACCTGAAATAATCTTCGAGTGCCCCATGGAAACTGAGGAGCGCTTGTCCAAGAAGACTCTGATTCTCGCCTGCGGATTCAAGGCACACCAGACCGCGTTTGAATGTAGCGTGGATTTCTTGGCTTTGCGTTATTGCATGTGAAGACACAGCCACCTCCTTGATTGTCATACGATAACACTCCTAATCTCAATAGTATGATTGTCGGAACGTTAAGTTACTACACCATTACCAATGGGACAGTACGGGTAGCACCATGTATCCATAAGTTGTCCTCAAGGAGTTTTGTATGGACGACCTGTTTTCGATGGGGCACCAAGCCCTCGCCAGCCAACCTTTCAGCACCTTGCTTGGCACGCACCTTGACGCTTTCGTATCTGGTCGCGCCGAGTTCCGTCTCACCATTCGACCGGAACTGCTCCAACAGCACGGTAGCCAGTTGGGGCGGGGTGCCCGTGCGGATGGGCGTGGCAGCAACCGGCGTTGGGCCTTGGAAGCTGATCAGAATGGGTACGAGCAGGGCAAGCAGGGTGCGCAGGCGTAGGCGCATCATGGTACCTCATTAGTCTGGCAACGAAGGCTTCGGGTATCCATGCTGGCTTCGACAGGCTCAGCCAGCGTCCGTTGGCGGAGCTTGTCGAAGCCAACGCTTTTGCAAGCAGACTTCGTTGGGGGCGTCAGGTGAATGGCAACGTGCGCGAGCATCTCCCGCTGCGCCGGGGTATGGGCTTTCTCGCCACGAAGCACGTGCTGGATCAGCGCAACGTTGCAGGAGAAATCCTTCCCTCTCGCACTCCTTTTAGGGAAGCGGAAGATTTAAAACATTCCATCTGATCCGTGACGCGTGATCCGTGATCG
>CAIRDL010000345.1 GCA_903877345.1 uncultured Oscillochloris sp.
AGGCTGAAGGCTGAAGGCTGAAGGCTGAAGGCTGAAGGCTGAGGGCTGAAGGCTGAAGGCTGAAGGCTGAGGGCTGAAGGCTGAAGGCTGAAGGCTGAAGGCTGAAGGCTGAAGGCTGAAGGCTGACCTCGTCTTGGTGCGGCAATCTGCAATCTAAAATCTAAAATCTGCAACTGGATCGAGAGCATGGATGACCAAGAAACCCCAGGAACCGCTTGAACAGGTGCCCGCGCCAGCCGGTGGCCGTGGCACCGTTCAGCTTGGTCAGGTGGCGGAGGGTGGCGACCGCCGCACTCGCCGCTTGCCCGGCACGGCAGCCCAACGCCCCCGCGCAGCCCGCCCCAACCGCGCAACCCCGCCCCGTGAACAGCTTGCGACCCTGATCGAAGCGCTCGGCGATGCCGCCCACCCGCTGCACGCAGGCGCAGTAGATGAACTGGTCGCCCTTGGCGGGCATGCCGTCCCTGCCCTCTGCGAAGTGCTGCACCCCAAACAGCCCTGGCTCACGGTCTATCGGGCTGCCGAAGCCGCCGGACGTATCGGCGACGGACGCGCCACCGGCCCGCTTATTCACGCCCTCGGCCATGCGAACGGGAATGTGCGCTGGAGTGCGATCCGCGCTCTGACGGAGGTGGGCGATGTGCGGGCCGTGTTCGAGTTGCGCCGGTTAGCGCAGCATGACCCGGGCCGCACCAGTTGGGGCGAGTCTGTGGCGGGCGCGGCCCAAAGCGCCCTTAGTGAGCTTGGTCGCCGCAGTATTTGGGGCCAAGGCTTTGAGTTGATTAAGACGGCGGTGGTCGCCATTCTGATGATCCTTGCCCTTATTCTGGCCTTCAGTGTCGCCACAACCTTGCGTACCGAATTTGACCGCTTCGGACGCCTCATCCCTGGGCAGACGGTCATCCCCCGTTTTACGCTGCCCACCGCGACGCCGCAGCCCACCGCCCCAGCCGCACCGGCTGAAGTCGTAACCACGGCAGCGCCGACCCTCGCATCAACCCAAGGGCCAACCCCCGTTCTCCCGCCACGCACCCCGACCTTGGCACCAACCACTCGCCAGACGAATACCGGCCAACTCAGCGGGACAATCTTGCGCGATGCGTTTGTCCGGCCTTTCCCCACTACCCAAAACCGGCCCATCGGCAGGGCGAACCAGGGCGATGAGATCGTGTTTCTGGCCCAAACGACGGACGGGCAGTGGTTCCTGATCAGCCTTGGCCCGCAACACAGCAGCGGTTCGGCCATCAGCAGCGCCGACGGCTCCGGCTGGATCAATCAGGCGCTCGTGACAGCCCCGACCAGCCAACTCCCTGTGCAGGAGCCGGTCATCCCCACGCCGCTCGCCGCGACCGCCACCACCAACCTATGACCGCCCGCCCTCAAGGCGAGGGCACCACCGCACGGCTCGCCGCCCGCCGCGCCTTGACGCGAGCCGTCACGGCGGCGCTGTTTTGGGCCACCCTCGGTGCGCTGCTCATCACGGCCCTCTGCCAATGGCCTGCCCGCCACACAGTTGCCGTCGGTGGCTATGACGCCGCTTACCTCCAGGGCTTCCACGCCCCTGAACTCCCGCCTGCAGCAACCCTGGCAGGCAGCCACGGCACCGCCCGCTGGTCGCAAGCCACCGCCGCGTTCCTCTTCCCCCAAACAGGCATGCCAGGCAGCGTGACGCTCCATTTCAAAGCCCCAACCGCCACCGAGCTTGTGCTGCTGCTTAATGGCACCACCGAACTAACCCGCGTCCGCGTTGATACGGCCTGGACAACCCTGACGGTGCCGGTGACAACCGGGTGGCTCAAGGCAAGCGATTTTTTCATTGAAATACGCACCACGCCGCCCACGACCCTGCCCGATGGGCGCGAGGTTGGCGTCTTGGTGGATGAGGTCGTCTACACCGTTGGGCCAGGTCCGGTGCTGCCGTACCCGACCCAGGTGGCTTACGGAGCCGTGGTGGGCGTGCTTTTGTGGGCGCTGTTGGCGCGCCGGGGCGGGCGCGTAGTCGGCGCGGCGCTGCTCGGCTACGGCCTGCTCTGGCTGCTGTTCTACCGGCTGCAACCGCCACTGTACCCGTATCCGCTGCGGGCGTTGCCGCTCTGGGCCGTCGGCGGCTTGGGCGCGCTGTTGCTGCTGCGCGATGGGCCGCGCTTTGTGGCGCGTTGGCCGCTGCTGCTGGAAGCCGTCGCGCCCCTCGCCATCGTCGCGGGGTGGATGGCCCAGACCCTTTTGGCGGCCCAAAGCCACGTCACCCTGTCGCGGCCAGGCGTCGAAAACGACTTTCGCGTCTTCGCCACCCGCGTCACTCTGTCCGAAGTTTTTAGCGCCGACGGTTTCTACAACCTGGGCTACCCGCTGCTCCTTTGGTTGGTGCGACCGTTGTACGACGGCAACGCCTTCGTGGCGGGTCGCCTCGTGGCTGCACTGAGCGGCGCGGTCTTTCTGGCGGCAAGCTACTGGCTGGCGCGGAGTCTGCTGCCCGTCGGCGCGGCGCTGGTGGCGCTGCTCGTCTTGGCGCTGAGCGGCCTAGTGGCGCAGTACGGGCTGTACGTCGGCAGCGACATGCCGTTCGCCGCCTGTGTCGCCCTAAGTGTCGCCGCTTTGGTCGCAGGCACGCGGCATGAACTCACGGGGAAGACGGCGCTGGGCTGGTTCGCCTTGGCGGGCATCTGTGGCGGTTCGGCCTTCCTGATGCGCCACCTGGGGCTGGTGCTGCTGCTGTGGGGGCTGCTCGTGCTGTTGGTGCTAGACCGTTGGCCTCCGGCGCTCGCCTTTGCCCTCGGCTTCTTGCTGGCGATGGCTCCCCAAATGACGATCAACCTCATCCAGACGGGCCAACCGCTCTACAATCAGCAGGCCAAAAATAGCTGGCTGGCGGTCTACGGTGGCACCGACTGGGGCCGTTGGGAAGAAGCGCCAAACACCATTGGGCTGGCGGAGGTGGTGCTGCGCGACCCGGTGCGCTGGCTGACGAACTGGTGGCGCAACCTCGTCGCCTATCTCGGCAGCGGCGCTGAGGATACGAGTGAGTTTGGGCGGGCGCTGCAACTGCGGCTGCTCGGCTTCCCCGCCAACTGGCTGGCCCTTGGCGGAATGCTGACGTGGGTTGTCATAACCGCTGACCGCCGCCTGACGCGGAAAGTAAGCGCCAGGCAGCGCTCGGCAGCCTACGGTACGACCCTCATCCTCCTCATAGCCCTCTACGTCGCGGCAGTCAGCACCGCCTTTGCACTGCAACGCTTCTTCCTCCCGCTGGCCCCGTTCTACGCCGTCGCCGCCGCATGGGCCCTCTGGCGGCTCACCGGCGGCGGGCGGGCGCTCCTCGGCGTGACGCTGGTGCTGGGTATGGTACTATGGGGCGGCTTTGCTGCCGGAATGCAGTATGTATTGGAAAAACAACCCGCCGAGGAAAACGCCTTGGTGCTGGCGG
>CAIRDL010000346.1 GCA_903877345.1 uncultured Oscillochloris sp.
CTGGCTCGACTTCGGCGAAACTGTAGGCGGGCCACGGGCCAGTCGCCAGAAAAGCGAGGGTCGGGTGGGCGGCCTGAAGGCTGGCGATGCGCTCACGCATGGCCGCAATCCGCTCGCGTGGCAGCAGATAGGCGAGCTTCAGCAGTTGTTGCGGGCGGTCTGAACGCGCTTGCACCACCGCGTCCGCCAAAGGTGTCAACACAGCGGTAATCTGCTCCACCAGCGCCTCCGTTGCGGCCCGTTGGCGGCTCGCCGCCTGTTCGGCAACCAAGAGCGCCTGCATATAGCCGCGCCCGTTGGCGACTTCGGCAGCGCGTGGCCGAACAATCGGCGGCTCAGCCAACCGCGTGGGGTCAAGCACCCGCAGCGCCAACTCGACCCGCCCGCGCACCCGTTCGAGGCTCTGCATAAGCGTCGCCTCGTGGCGGGTCAGCGCCTCCAACAGCCGTTGCGGGCTGCCTATCGTCCCGAAGCGCGCTGGCAGGACGCCGCGCTCATCCATGAAAGCCTCGATCACCGCCTCGTGGCGCAGCAGATTGGCTTTCGTCAGCGCCACCTGCCCCGCTTCAATTGGGCTAACCACGGCTAACAGCTTGCCGGTGGGTACGCCGAGTAGTGCCGCTTCCCCAAGCCCTGCCTGCGTCGGCAACGCATGCTCTGTCCGATCTACAATCGCATAGAGGTACAGATTCCCCATCGTGAGCACCGCCTTACACTGATTGGGCATCAACCAGTCGCTGCCAGGCGATGTCACGCATCCGGTCAGCCGTGTCTACCGAACAGAGCATCGCTTTGAGGCCAACATAGACCAGGTCAACATCGGCGATTGTAAGCACCAACTCACCCCAGAGGAGCACGCCTTTGTCGAGTACGCGGTCGAGCAGGTCAACGATGGTGACTTCACTGGTATCCCACTCACAGCTATTCATCAGGGGGTCTCCTGTTGGCCCAGCGTACTAAAGCTGTACGCCGGCCACGGGCCAGTCAACTCGAAGCTGAACCCACGGGGGCTGTACGCCGCCACGAGTTCGTCGAGCGCGGCCCGAAAGGTTGCAAATTCGTCGTCGGCGACAAGGTAGGCTCCGTTCAGCACCATATCTTCGGCGTGGCCGTGAATCTGTTGCGGTTGGAGCGTGCCCGCCTGCGCGGCGCGCACTTGCGCCGCAGCCAACTGCTGCCCAAGCGCCTCAATCTCGCGACGGCGCAAATCGTCGGCGGCCTGCTCAGCCGCACGCTGGAGCCGCTTCTCAAGCATGTAGCGCGCCCCCGGCGACGCAGCTTTCACCGTGTTCGACAGTTGGCGGAGCTGCGGCAGTTCACTCATCGCCCACGTCACGAGGTCGGCCCGGTTGCAAAAGACCTTCACGCCCCATTCCTGCGCGCCATCCACCCGGTCGAGAGCTGGCCCAACCCAGGGGCGGTTCACCTCCAGCGCCTCGTGCAGACTTTCCTCGGTGGTGTACAGCGTGCAGAGTTTCAGCGGCAGCAGCGTGTAGCGCTCGTTCAGCGCCGCGATGACGCGCTGGTGCCCACGGGCCAACACTTCCAGCCACACCGTATTCTGAAAGCGCTCCCTGAGACTCCCCAAGTCATACTCCGCCAACGAAACATCGCTCACCAAAGCAAGCACCTCGCCGTGGACGACCTCGCGCACGGCGTAGCGCGGATCTACCCCAGGGATCGGCGGGTCGTCCACATGCTTCCCCAGTTTCGGGCGGGCCAGGGCATATGCGTAGTAAGCGCAGCGCTCAAGCAGCGTCTGCATCGTTTCGGCATCTGGGAGCGGTAGTGCGTCCATCATAAAATAGGTTGCCTTTAGACAAGGTTCCAGGTTCCAGATTTCAGGCCAAGCGCATCAAGGAGCCTTGTGCGAACTGAAACTGTAAAATGACCGTGAACCTTGGCGTAGGTAGGCACGGCTCAGAAGCAGCGGATTCAGCTTTACCGTTAAAATCTGCCATGCTCCTTGCGGCTTTGCGGCTTTGCGGCTTTGCGTCAGATTGCTAGGGTAGAGACGCGAAATGGTGCGTCTCTACCCGTGGGAAAGCCCTACAGCGGCACTTCCTGCCGCTTCAAGTCAAGCAGCAGCGTCGCCTCAATGCCCTCGCGGTCAAGGTGGCACGTCCAGTCGCTACCGGCCTCCGCAGGCGCTTGGGCGTGCGCGACCGCCGTGAGCAGTTTGTAGGCCGCCGAAAGGGTCTCCATCGCGCCTGTCGCCGCCGCGCTGTCGGGGTTGTGGTCAGGATGCGCCTGCGCCGCCAGTCGCCGGTACGCCCCCTTGATCGCCGCCATGCTTGTGGTCGCCTCAAGGCCCAGGGCCAGCCGCGCCGCCTCCACCACCTCGACCGGCGGCGGCAGCACTTCCAGCGTGGCAAAGCTGTACGCGGGCAACGGGCCAACGCAACGGATCTGGAGTTTGCCCGCGAACTGCTCGTCAAGCACACTCAGCCGCGCATCCAGTTCGGCGCTGCGCGCCTCATCAACCAACAGCGCGAGGTTGCTCACCATCGCATCGTCCATCAGCGGATTCGCGATGCTGTCCTCGGTCACATCGCGCAAAACCGCCAACACCTCCGTCGCGATGGTCCGTCGCCGCTCTTGCAACAGCCCATGCACCAGTTGCCCCAACAGCACCCGCCCGCTTTCAAGTTGCTCCGGCGGCAGTTGGCTGACCTGCGCCTTCACCGCCAGGATGCGCTCGTCGGTGGCGATCTGCTGGATCACCTGGGCAACCTCCCAGAGCACCACCACTTCGTACTGCTCCTTGCTCGCGTAGGTTGCCAGCGCGTCTTGGAACAGGCCCGCACCCTGGCGCAACAGCGTTTGGAGCCGGGCATCGTCGGGCAGCACGGTGCCGAATTTGACCGGCAGCACCGCGTAGTCCCGGCGCACGGTCTCGAGCACGCGCTGGTGCGCCGCCAAGAAGTGAACCGCCTCCGCACGCTCAAGCCCGCTAAAACTCGTTTGCGCCACGTCGCTCGTCACCACCGCCAGACCGTGTGCGCCCACAGTGACGACGTCGCTCTGCCCGTCCATGCTCGCCACCTCAAAGATCACCGGCTC
>CAIRDL010000347.1 GCA_903877345.1 uncultured Oscillochloris sp.
GCAGTTATTGGCGTCGCCGGTCACCCCGTGGTTTCTTCATCCCCTCGCTCTCCGTCGCCACCCTGCTGGCGATTATGCTCTGGTCTGCCGCCCATACCTACGAGCTTGAACCCGCCGGTGTCCGGTTGGCCCTGTTGGCCGCCCTCGTTAGCCTCGGGGCCGTCGAGCATGCGCTTCTGGCGCTGCCCGGACGCCGCGTGGCCGCTGGGGTGGCTTCCGCCAGAGCGCCGAACCCCGGCGAGTAAGTAGTCCGGCAACGAGGTTTTCTTGCAAAAGCGTTGGCTTCGACAAGCTCAGCCAACGGACGCTGGCAAAGCTTGTCGCAGCCAACGGACGCTGGCTGAGCTTGTCGCAGCCAGCATGGATACTCGAAGCCTTCGTTGCCAGACTAGTGAGCGCGGCGCAGCCCCAAGGAGAGGCGCATGCTCCAGGCGATCTTCGCTCCCCATTCGGTCGCGGTCATCGGGGCTTCACCCGACCCGACGCGACTCGGTCATACGGTGCTCAAGAATATGGTGACGCACGGCTACACCGGGGCCATTTTTCCCATTCATCCCCAAGCACCAGAAATTCTTGGTCGTCAGGCTTACCCAAGTGTCCTCGCTGTCCCCGGCCCGATTGACCTTGCCGTCATTGCCATCCCCGCCCAACACGTTTTGGCCGTGGTGGATGAATGTGGCCGCAAAGGCGTGCAGGGTCTCCTGGTACTCTCGGCTGGTTTCAAAGAGGTTGGCGGTGAGGGCAAAGAGCGCGAACGGCAACTCCTCAGTAAGGTGCGCGCCTACGGAATGCACATGATCGGCCCCAACAGTCTTGGCGTGATTGACACCTATAGCTGCCTCAACGCTTCGTTCGCGGGCCTAATGCCGAACCGGGGCAATATCGCCCTGATGTCGCAGTCGGGCGCGATTTGTACCGCTATTCTCGATTGGAGCAAAGGCCAGGGCATCGGCTTCTCACGCTTTGTTTCGTTGGGCAATAAGGCCGATCTAGACGAAGTGGCCCTGCTCCACGCTTGGAACCGCGACCCGCAGAGCAAGGTCATTTTGGCGTATCTGGAAGACATCAGCGACGGGCCGGCCTTCATCGCCGCTGCGCGTGAAGTGACGCGCAACACCCCGGTGGTTGCCATTAAGAGCGGCACGACGCCCGCTGGCAGTCTCGCCGCTGCCGCTCACACGGGTTCACTCGCTGGTTCGGAACACGCTTACGAGGCGGCCTTCGCCCAAAGCGGCATTCTGCGCGCCCGCACGGTCAGCGAGTTGTTCGATCTGGCGGTGCTCTTCGCTTCACAACCGCTGTTGCGCGGCAACCGGGTCGCCATTGTCACCAATTCGGGCGGTGTAGGGATTATCGCCACCGACGCCGTCGCGCACGGTGGCCTGACGATGGCGCGGTTCACCCCCACGACGATTGCCCATCTCCACGAAGCACTGCCGCCCTCGGCCAATGTCTATAATCCCATTGATCTGCTCGGCGACGCGCAGAGCGACCGCTACCGTATCGGCATCACCGCAGCCCTCGCCGACCCCAATGTTGACGGCCTGATCGTCTTGCTCACGCCCCAAGCGCAGAGCGATTTGGTTGAAATTGCCGCGACCATCGCCACGCTCGCCGCTTGCCACGCTAAGCCGGTTGTCGCCAGTTTTATGGGCGGTTATAGCTTGGGTGCAGCGCTCGCCGTGCTGCGGGAACGCGGGATTCCTAATTACACCTTCCCCGAACGCGCCGTGCAGTCCCTTGCAACGATGTATCATTACTATGAGCAGACGCAGCGCCCCAAGGCAAGCTACCGTACCTACAGCGTGGATCGCGAGCAGGTGCGGGCCATTCTTGTGGCTGCCCGCAGCGCCGGACGCATCGAGTTGAGTGAGGCCGAGGTGCATAGTGTGCTGACCGCCTACGGTCTGCGCGTCCCGGACAGTCGGCTCGCCCGCTCGCAGGACGAAGCCGCCCATTTGGCCGCCGAACTGGGCTACCCGGTGGTGATGAAAATCTCGAGTCCCGACATCCTGCTTAAAAGTGAAAATGGGGTCGTGAAGGTGGGCGTCGCCGACGCCAGCGCCGCCCGCGACAGCTATGCGCTGATTGATTACCGGGTGCATAAATACTGGCCCAGCGCCCGCATCTGCGGCGTCCTTGTGCAAGAGACGGTGCGCCCAGGCCGCGAATTTATGATTACCGTGAACCGCGACCCGCAGTTTGGCCCGCTGGTGGCGGTCGGGCTGAGCGGCGTCTACGTTGAGGTGCTGCAAGACCTCGCCTACCGCCTGGCTCCGATGAGTGAACAGGAAGTCCGTGAGCAAATCCGCTCGCTGCGGGCCTACCCGCTGCTGCGCGGTGCGGACGGCGAACCGCCAGCCGATCTTGCCGCCATTGAAACAACCGTACTCCGCGTAAGCCAGTTGGTAGTGGATTGCCCCGAGATTGTCGAACTTGACCTCAACCCGCTGGTGGTACACCGGCCAGGTGAGGGGGCCACCGTCCTTGACGCCAGGATTATTGTGCAGTAGGGTAGAGCCGCACGGGCGGGCCGTCGCGGCCCAGTACGGGTGCTGGAGGGGGCTATGGCAACGCTTTATGTGGCCTCGACCGAAACCTTCGTCGGCAAAAGCGCCGTTTGTATCGGCCTGCTGCGACGGATGCAGCGTGATGGGTTCAACGTTGGCTATATGAAGCCGGTCAGTGTGTCGGTGTCGCACATGCCCGACTCGGTGTTGGATGAGGACGCCGCCTTCATTCGCGAGACTATTGGCCTCACCGCGACCCTCGACCAGATCGCGCCTGTCCTGATTACCCCCGGGGTGGTCGAGGCGATCCTTCGCGGCCAAACTACCGCCTATGTCCGCGCCCTCCGCGACGCGTACCTCGCGGTTTCGCGCCACAAAGATGTTGTTATCCTTGAAGGTACCAACACATGGTCAGAAGGTGCGTTAGTCAATCTCACTGCTGATCAAGTGACCGATCTGCTCCAGGCACCGGGCCTGCTGATCACCCGTTACGGCACGACGCTCAGCGTGGACACGATTCTCTCGGTACAGCGCTACGTGGGCGACCGGTTGCTCGGTGTGCTGATCAATCAAATCGAGGAACCGCAGTTCGAGTTTGTCCAGAGCCGGGTGGCCCCGTTCCTTGAGGCCCGTGGCATCCCGGTGATGGGCCTGCTCCCCCGCGACCCGCTGCTCGCCGGCATCACGGTGGATGAACTGCTCGATCAGTTGGGCGGGCAGCTGATCGGCCAACGGGCTTGGTGTACCCGCACTATCGAATCGCTCATGATTGGCGCGATGGGGGCGGACGCCAGTCTCTCGTTTTTCCGCCGCCGTGCTAATAAAGCGGTGATCACCGGCGGCGACCGCAGTGACCTTCAGCTTGCCGCCCTTGAGACCAACACCAGCGCCCTTGTCCTCACCGGCAATTTTCGCCCTAGCCCCCAAGTGATTGACCGCGCCGAGGAACGCCAAGTGCCGATGATCCTCGTCCCCGACGACACCTTGGCGACAGTTGACCGCGCCGAACGGCTCTTCGGGCGTGTCCGTTTCCACAAGGCCAATAAGCTCCAGCGCTTCGCCGAGTTGCTGGACCAGCACTTCAATTTTGATCGCCTCTACGAGGCGTTGGGCCTACCTCTTGGATAACCATCTATGGCAAATGAACCCGAGCAGATTGGTACGCTGAGCTTCGTGGCGAGTCCAGACTACCCTTATCCCTTCCCGGTCGCCCTACCGCCCCGTTTTTGGATGGAAGAGACAACAGGGGCGCTGGCGGCGGTGATCGAGATTTACATGCGGGGCGAAGATCTCACCCTCGCCCAAGTTGAGGTGCTGAAGCTCTATCTGCGCCAGTACCTCGAACGGGCAGTGATCGCAGACGACGCCGACCGGCCCCGGCTCCTTGGGCGCATCGAGCGTGTGCGGTCGGTCAGCGATGTCGAACGCCTCGCTGACAGTCTCTCCGAAGCGGGCGTTGAGCCGTTTTAGCGAAGGGGTTGGGGGTTGGGGGTTAGCCGAACGCACCAGAACGTCAGGCGCGTGCTGAAACTGTAAAGTAGCTACGAACTTTTCTGATGTACAAACACCTCTTGCGCCCGATCCTCTTTCGGCTGCGCTGGGGCGACGCCGAGGCTGTCCATGAGGACACGCTGGCGCTGCTCGGGGCGATCAGTCGCTCAAAAGCGCTCACCCGTGCGCTCACTCGCGTTTTTGCGCTGCCTCACGGCGATCAGGCGCGCACCGTTTTTGGCCTGCGCTTCCCCAATCCTGTTGGCCTCGCTGCGGGCATGGACAAAGATGGCGTGGCCCTGCCCGCCTGGGCCGCGCTCGGTTTTGGCTTCGTCGAGGTCGGCACGGTGACGTGGCAGGCGCAACCGGGCAACCCGCGCCCGCGCCTCTTTCGCCTGACTGCCGACGAAGCGCTGATCAACCGCATGGGCTTCAACAACCACGGGGCTGCCGCGCTCGCTGCGCGCCTCGCCGCCCTCGGCCCCTTGCCCATACCCCTGGGGATCAGCATCGGCAAATCCAAGTCCGCCCCACTCCCAGGCGCGATTGCCGACTACAGCGCCTCGTTGCGGGCACTCTTTCCCTATGCTGATTTCTTCGCCATCAATGTCAGTTCGCCCAACACCCCCGGCCTGCGCCAACTCCAAGATCGGGAACAGCTTGGCGCACTGCTGACTGCGCTCCAACAGGAAAATCAGCTGCGCGCTAACGGTGACGCGACCCGGCTGCGGCCTCTTTTGGTGAAAATCGCCCCCGACCTCAGCGAACCCGCCATTGCTGAGGTGTTGGAGGTCTGCGCGGCCAACCAAGTCGCCGGGATTATCGCTACCAACACGACGGTTGGGCGCGAAGGCTTACAGCACAGCGGCCCGGCTCTCGCTGCCCAAGCGGGCGGTCTTAGCGGGCGACCTTTGGCTGACACGGCGCTGCGCGTGGTGCGTTTCATTGCCCAAGAGACAGGCGGACGGCTGCCGATCATCGGGGTCGGCGGCATCAGCAGCCCCGACGATGCCTGCCGGATGCTCGACGCGGGGGCCACGCTGCTCCAAGTCTTTACCAGCCTGGTTTACGCAGGCCCGGGGCTACCAAAGCGGATCAATCGGGTGTTAGCAAAGCGA
>CAIRDL010000348.1 GCA_903877345.1 uncultured Oscillochloris sp.
CGCGGCGTAGGCCAGCGCGTCAGTCAGGCGGTCGAGCAACGCCTTGGGGCTTTTCACCATGTCGGGTTCCGCAGGCGATAGCCAAGCAATCGCGACGGGCCAGAGCCGCTGGCGGACAAAGGCCAGGGTGTCGCTGAACGTCGGGAGGTTTTTTGTATACCAGGCGGCCTGGCGCACGGGCAGTTCCTGTCCATCGAGCAGCTGATCCGCGAACAGCGTGACCAACGAACACAGCCCCAACCGCAGCGGCGTGGTTCGCAGGATGGCCAGATCCGACCACTGGCGTTGGGTCTCGATACCAAGATGGGCGCGAGCCTCCTCGAAGGTCACCTCCAGCTGCCAGCGCTGGACAAACCACGCCACGATCTGGGTTGGCGTGGCGTCCAGGTTGGTGCTGAGCAGGGCTTGCGGGGCGAATGTCCCGTCGGGGTCGCGCACCAGCACCCAGCGGAGTGCCACGGGCGGCCGTCCGCTGTGCTACCAGACGGCTGTCCCGGTAGTCAGGTGCACCGTCCGGGTGGTTCCGCCATACCAACGCACCAGGGTGTCCTACCAGGCGGTCGCCGGGTCGCTCAGGCGGCGGTCCAAGGTCGGTTGCCGCGCACCTTTCTTGCGTCGAACTGAGGGCGTGCAGCGCATCAGCCAGCCGGTCGTCGGTCAGGTCGGTAGGGCGCAGCGGTGCGGGCAGCACACTGTTGAGGGTCGTCTGCATCCGCTCGGCCCAGGGGCGCACGCGATTGAGCCGATGGTCGGCCCGCGACAGGATGTGAGCCAGCCAGACCAGGCAGCCTGCCGCCGCCGCCGTCGTGGGCCACGCTGATTGGGCAGGGCTACCGCTTCACCACCTCGCCGAGCACCCCCGACTTGACGGGGACGGCCCTGAGTTTCAGCTATCTCGACAGCGAAGTGCCAATGGGGGAAGAGAACGGGCTCCAGGTTTACTATCGCGGTGCGACAGCGACGGCGTGGACGCCCATCACCACGACGCTGGATACCTACTTCAACCTGGCCTCCATCCCGACGCAGGGGCCGGGGCTGTACGCGCTGATGAGCAGCGTGCATGTCGCGCTGCCAGCGGCAGGCTGGAACTTGTTCTCGTACCCAGTGGCAATCAGCCGCGAGGTGGGGTTGGCCCTCGGCTCCATCAGCGGGCAGTACGGCATCGTCTACAGCCACGTCCCGACCGACACGCTCGATCCGTGGAAGGTGTATGCGCCTGCGCCCGCGCCGAGTTGGGTGAGCGACCTAACGGAACTGCGCTTTGGGCAAGGCTACTGGCTTTACGCGACCCAGGCGACCGAATTGCTGCTGCGGGGCAGTACCGCGACGATCACGAGTGGCATGACGCGGGCGAACACGCTTGGCGCACCGCCCGCAACGGTGTACGGCGTGCTGGGTACAGTGAATGGGGTCGCGCCGACGGTTGGCGCAGCGGTCGAGGCGCGCATCGGGGCGACCGTCTGTGGGCGCAGCGTGACGCGGCAAGTTGGCGACCAAGTAGGCTTCATGGTGAAGGTGGAGGCCATCGGGCCGGACGCGCCAGCCTGCGGCGCACCGGGGCGCGAAATCACGGTGACGGAGGCGGGGAAGACCGTGGGCACCGCCGGGTGGGACAACACCCGGGCGGTGGAGCTCACCGCCCCGACGCGCATGCTCGTGTACATCCCGCTGGTGCGGCGGTAAGCGACGAGGGTTCTTCGCATGTGGCCGCAGGTGTAGTGGGCACGGCCTGCCACATCTGCGGCACTGGCGTGCTTCTGCCGGGGGTGCAACACCCCCGTTGGCCTGCCAGCACAGCGGGAGGCGGCAGGTTCGCCGCCGCATCCCAGATCATTCCGGCTAGCTTCAAGCGGGCGCTGACCAACTGTTTGCACGCGCTTTCCACCGGGCCGCTGCCGATCTGGAGCCCTCGTGCGCGATAGGCCGGGGACTCCATCCGCGCCTGATGAGTCGTGGCGGTCACCCCGCGCCGACAGGCTTCCGCCCAGAGGTGCCAGCCAAAGCGATCAGCCGTGGCCAGAGCGGTCACGTAGCTCTGTTGCTCGGCCCGGATCTCGACGGTGTCGGGACGCGTGCGGCAAAATCACGACCGACGCGACCACAATGCCCATGAGCGTCCACGGCGAATCGCCCAAGACGACCAAGATCAACCCATACACGGCGTTGCTAAACAAGCCCAGTACCAACGAGCCGACGATAAACAGTGCCGGGGCGCGTGAATCGAGAAAACGGGCCAGAAAGCTCGTGAATTGACGGGTCGGCACCTACGTCTCCTCCGCATACTGCGCCGCCATCCGCTGGATACGCTCGCGCAACAAGGCGACCAACTCGGGTGGCGCAAAGACCCGACAATGCTCACGGGAGCGCAATGTGTGTACCGTCGGTGATTTCGAGCTTAATCTGCCCCTCACGAGCAAGTTTTTCCAGATATAGCAATCCTATTGGGGGTGTTGCGTGGAGTCAAGGCTTCAGCCGGATAGGGCCGCCTAAAGGCTCGACTCCTTTTCATAACCTGTGTAGGATTGCTATAGGAACCAAGATCGCGGTTCGGATCGATCATGTGTGCCTCTCAAGCCTGTCCAACACAAACGTATCGCCCTCAAAATGCCCAAACAACCGTTGGGCACCTTGATCGGCCCAGGCATCACACTCGTGGGTTGAAGGCGGCATTGGGTTGCCGCGCAGTTCCTTGAAGTCAAGCGAAGCGGGATTGATCGTTCGACCCGATTCTAGATAGCGGGCCAGATCATCAATCCGCTCGTTGACGATACGCATCCGATCAGGCGCAAGATCATTCACGCTGCGTTCGAATCTTGGGCCAAATACGAGCAATATGCTAGGGGAAGGCCATAGTTGTTCGGCGTAGATACCACCCTTCACTTGGCTCCAGATCAACTCCCCCCAGGGAGACAACGTGACCTTGCCCTCGTCGTGCAGCAGCAATGTTTCGGGAATGCCGCCAACCTCCACAACCGAAAGATTCTTGCTTAAACGGCGAAAAGTCGTCAAGGTAGCGCGCACCGTCTCGGTCGCCGCCATTCGCACCGGCAGACGCGGGATGCGTAGGAGTCCCTTTTGCGACTCGAAGATATACACGACTTCGTCGGCGTAGAAAGGGGCGAGCGATTGGAGAAAGCCCTGGACGCTTTTGAAGCCGCCGGTCAGGTTGAAGATGACCCGATAGCCAGCTTGGCGATAGCCAGGAATCGTTTGCTCGATCCAGCGTACCAAATCTGAGAGGGCCAGTTGGAACGCATTGAGGTGCGCGGTCTGCAAATCGCGCTGGCGTAATACCGTGACGGTGCAGCCCTG
Organism: uncultured Oscillochloris sp.; assembly: GCA_903877345.1. GTDB lineage: Bacteria > Chloroflexota > Chloroflexia > Chloroflexales > Chloroflexaceae > CAIWXH01. The sequence continues at coordinate 3,313 of CAIRDL010000348.1, forward strand.
TTGGCGCAACCAAGTTTCGACGAGGCGGGCTGCTGCTTCGCCCAGCCACGTGTCAGTGCAGAGCAAACTATGTTCATCACGCGGAGCGAAGGACTGACCTTCGTAGAAGCGCACCAACGCATTTAACTCTGCTGAAAGTTTGGCGACGGTGGGTTGATCAGCAGCCACCAACCGGGTCTCGACCTCGGTAATGATGGTGTCAAGCTTGGCCGCATCAAGCGCTGGGATGGTCTGGCGCTCCTTCTCATTCGAGTACTTCGTCACCAGCTTCCGCTCCTCATCGGAGCGACCGTTGGTAAGCAGACTCGTGCCGCACGTCGAGAGGATGTAAGATCGCGTCATGAGGGTTCTCCTTGTGCATTATGCAGGACGCCGCACCTCCAGAATCGTCTTCCCACTCTTTACCTTACGTATCCCCGTCACTTCCACCTTTGCGCTATCTTTGCCGATTCGGTATTTTGGCACACCCGGTTCGATCTTAAGCACCGCGATAGCCTCGCCCGCGCTAAAGCCCGGCACCTGAATAATGAACACATTGTCGTCACCATCAACCACCTTGCCGGTGAAAAGCGTGGGGTACTGCTTTTCGGTCGGATGTGGCGGTGCTTCAACAGGCGTTGAAGGTGTGACTAGTTGCGCTTGAACAGATGGTGGCGCAGGGTGTTGTTGGGGTGGTTGCGGTGTTACGGTGGGTGGTGGCGTAGCACGCTGTTGCGCGATCTTCTCTCGCGCCGCATCGGGCACAGCGCGGTAGTAGCGCAACAGCCGCAGTGCCCAGCCCAGGGTCAGCGCCATCTGCCGATAGTCGTTTTGCAGTGGGCGCAGGTGGCGCTGGCACGCCTGCTGAATGGCGCGGTAGTAGTCAAGCGTTTGCCGCGAGCGGATGACCACCTGCCCGTTATTGACCACCGCCTGGAGATAGTCGAAAAACGCCTTACCGCTGCGCCGACTACGCAGGTAGGCCATCGCCTTCTGGGCCTCGTTCGGGTCAACCCCCGCGCCTGCCAAGTCGGCGGCGAGGGCTTCGGCAATGGGGAAGATCGTCATGATCTGTCTCCGTAAGCACTACGACGGTTTAATTTCAGCATCTTTCAATAATTTAAAAGGGGAGTTTTCCGGATCAAAATCACGTAGACGTTCTTTTCGTCTCTCTTCATTGAGAAGTGCCCAGTCATTACTACTCGGCGCATAGTTCATGCATTCAAAGCTATCACCAGAAAAGATACCACATTGATCTGTCAATATGTAACGATTATGAAATCGTTCTGGTTCAGTCCTTGGTTTCTCCCATAGATACCAATTAAATGTATGTTTGTAGCGATTAGCAAGTGGTTGGAGGCGATGCGTCCATGTATCATAAAGCGTAGCAACTGATTCAGAGTTTGGATTGCCTGTATGAATATGGATGGTACCAAATAATACATCGTGGCTGCGCTTACCCATAAGTTTAGCACAAATATCGATCACCCTTGACGAATCGAATCGTATATAGGGATCAACGAGGTGGAGCATTTTTGCATGACGAAGGATCGGAGCAAGATATTTTTGATAGTCTGAATCAGACTTTGTTAGCGTAATGCTTTGAGTACTTGAGAGATTTGCCCAGATTCGCGTATTAAGTACCTGCGTATCCAATTCAATTAATGCCGGATCGTTTAGCGACGGATCGTTTTGTTTACACGTCATCAAAAGTTTTTGACCGAGTATAATAGCATCGAAAGGTATTTCTTGATGTGATTCAAAGGCAATATTAAGCCAGTCCACGTCTTCCATAGGCTTAGATGACGACCGTCGATGCCGTACGAGACGTTTAAAATCATCAAGTCGGTTCAAGAGTTGTAAAATCACATCTCTTTCCACTTTGAGACCTGTCGCTGAATCAGAAAATCCTATGCGTTCACGAACTTCCTTTTTCCACGCGCCCTTATGCAAATCAGCAAGCATACCGTTAATAGATAACTGCCGCAAAATTTGAATTAGAATTCGACCAAGCTCAGGATTACTATTAATCATGGCTCCATCAAAGACATCAGGAGTGATGGCAAACTCATAAAGCATAGGTTCATCTCCTCATATCACGCAAAACGCTCGTTGAAGCCTTCCTCAAAAAAACCTCCTGGCCAAGGATCAATAAATCCGCCTTCTTCATCCAGTTCAAGATGCTGAACTATGGCGGCAGAGTGATCATCCTTTGGTTGGACATAGATGATAGCGACATCATCAGGTGTAATTTTAGGCATACCATCGGGCAATTCCTCATTTGCAGTATTGCGCATCCGGCGCATAATCCGCAAGATTAAATGTTCGCTGTGAGTTTCAAGTAGAAAGGTATTTCGACTACTACCTAGCGCTGATTGAATAAAGACATCGCCTAGTTCTGCTTGTAGCGCCGGATGTAGATGAATTTCAGGTTGCTCAATAGCAATGATGCTATGCTTGGATGCGTAAGCTGCTACTAATACGGGCAATACCTGACTGACACCAACACCAATATCTCGATGACTCACAAGAGTATCTGTGCGCCGATCTCGAATGACCAGTTCACTTAAATACTCAAGATTATTAATATATTCCTCCTGAATTCGCTGAACCTCACGTTGCGCATCAATGATTCGTGGGATATAGCGTATTCTTCCTTTTGGTTCAGGATCATCTAATGAAGGCGGTGGCGGTTCATCATAATCCACCTCAACATCCAAGCCATCCTGATCGAGTGCCTTTAAGCCTCTGAGTAGCGGATCGTTCAAGTCGTTTTGACTTATGAGTTTGCGCACATCTAGTTCATAAGGAGTTTTGAGACGTTCTGAATTGTTTAACCAGCCATTTACAGCATCACGTACCGACTTATTGCGCCGTACCATATCCCAAGCGTAACCTCCACCAGCAAACCAGTTAGGGTCGTAATGTTGTGTAAAGGCAACCGTCCGTGGGGGATACGAGCGTAGCGGCCCAAGATAACTGAGGCGACCAAGCGTCGCATTTACTTGTTCATTGATACTAAGGACAAGATCGCTCATATGATCACGAAAGGAAAAGGCTAGCGGCAAAATCTCTTGCAGATCAGCGACGGAGTGGGTGATGCGTTCATCCGCATTACCGAGGGGAATTTTCAACAAAATACCCAAGAGAGTCTCAAGATTTTGTTGAGAGATTTCAAAACCACTAGGTAAAAAGTTGCCCATTTTAAGCGTAAGCCTTGGCAAAAGTATATCCAGTACTTCATTTAGTCTTTTATTATTTTCAGATGAGGCCACCTCTTGAAAGATGGAACGAACAATGGGATGTTCGCGCTCTAGCCGATCTAGGTACATGCTATTATTTGATTGACGACTGGCACTCAGTAGCTTTATGTCATCAATTAAGAGATTATATACTAAGACCGTTGGCTCTTCATTGGAAGATGGGCGATTATTGTTATCAATTTTCAACCCAATTGTGAGAGCTATTTTGATACGCCCAACTGATGTCATGAGTTGAGTGAACTTCTCTCCAACCTGTGTCCCGTCAACGTCAAATTCTATACCCCACTCAACACGATGTGCTACTTCGCGTCGGTGAATATACTGTCGAAATCCACCCAGATCGACAGAGTCACCGCCAATATTTGTTCGATACGCATCTAACTCACCAGTTTCAATCGCATGACGAGCAAGGAGCAACCCGTGAATAATGCTGGATTTACCAGAGCTATTTGCTCCAAAGATCAAGGTTAGCGGGCGTATTGGAATGTGTTGTGTCTTCGCAAAAGCCTTGAAGTTGCCGAGATGAAAGTTCTTTAGCATTCTGGGTTGCTCCTTGCGATTATCGGTCTATAGAACTCAATAATTCCTATCCGGGCACGCCCGATCTTCCCTCGGCCAGTGTAGCACTTGCGCCAGGCGGCCCACCTGCTCACTCAAGATCAGTTTTTCGTCACGGGCGGATTCTAGCAGCGGCGCAAGCTCCATCGGTTGCGGCGCGGCGTCGAAGTCGCTGTAGCTCGTCTGGAGATCGTAGCCGGTCAGGGTTGGCTCCACAACCTCAATCGTGCCGAGACACGCTGGTTTACCGCCACCAATCTTGGGCCACCACTTCGTCGCACCTAGCCCTAGCGCGGTCAGCAGCAACCCCAGTTCGCCCCTGCTCAGGTTCTCAAACTCTAGGCGCAACGCGAAACGGCTGCCGATGTCGCACGCTTCCAGGGGCAGGTTGCCCTTTGCCAATGCGCCGTGCATGTAGAACTTGCGCCCGCGTGGCCGTCGTCCATCAAAGTACGTGTCAACCGACTCGGAGCGGGGCCGAAAAAGCTGCGGCGTCGGCACCGTGATGGTTCGCCCTTCAACCAGTCGTGCGTCAGCGAAGCGTACCAACCCTTGGTAGCCGAGCGTGCCAAAGATGTTTTGTACCACATCAACGCCATCGCGCTCGGGCCGACGCGACGGTTGGTACTCGCGGGGCAGGTCGCGGGAGCGAGTTACTTGCACTGCCGAGCGGGTGATCGCTTCGGCGAGGCTGCGGATGCAGCCCTTGAGCGAGGTGGCTGGGATGGCGATCTCGCCGTCGGTGCGGAAGTGGCCCTTGATCAGCGGGTAATCGCGGTCACGCACCTGCTCCAACAGGCCGGAGCCAATATGCACCGGGGAGCGAGCGATGATCTGCGCGCTGAGGTTCCCGCTGAGGTTGCCCCTTTGGTAGCGGTGGTGCCCTGCGGGTGGCTTGGTTAGGATGCGGCCCTCGGGCAACGGCACAAATTCGTAGGGCTTGGGCAGCGGCGGTTCCTGCGGTCGGCGGCCACGCGAAAAATCGCTCACGATGGTACCTCCAGCCTGTAGCTCAGAAATTGGGCCGCGCCGTTGGGCGCGTGGTAGGTTGTAAAGTGAATCACTGGGTATTCACCACTCTGGATGATCGCCACGCGCTTGGGGTTTGCGGGCATGCTCGTTGTCCACGCGCCGTTGGCACTGCCAAAGGGTGGCGCATTGGGCAACGTGAGCGGCGGGTCGCTCAGGATTAGGATGTCGTAGGTTGCCTGTTCACGCCGTTGCCAACGGACTTCGGCCACTTCGGTAAAGGCATGGCCGAAGTCGCCCGCAACCACGAGCGCCTCCGAAGTGTGGACGAGCGCTACCGGGCGTAGGTTATCGCGGCCCTTGCCGGGATCGAAATCCCACGCCGCCGCGCCGCCAAAGCTCCAGCACGGGAAGCCGATGACCTCGCGCACCGTTTCGCGTAGGGTCGCTGGATCGGCACGAGGCATGCGGTAGATGTAGCCGCTCATAGGCCGATTTCTCGCTTCCAGGATGGCATACAGGCTCGCCAGACGCTCTTCACCGCAGCATCGCCCACCGCCCGCAGGTGTATGCCAAGAAAGTCATCTGCTTGGTAGGCCAGACCAGCAGGCAGCGGGGCGGTGTCGCCTGCGGGAAAGCCATAGGCGCGGTAGGTTTCGTCGGTACAGAAGGCACCGAGTCCGGCCAGTTCGTCCGCCTTGGCGACGCACTGGTTGTTCAGCAGGCGCAGTTCGGCATCCTGAATAAAGCAGGTCGGGTAAAACAGGCTCAGCGCATCAAAATTGACCTTCACGCGCCCGAGGCCGCGTGATTTGCCGAAACCGAGGGCGATCCGACCTGCGGCGAGGTCACGCAGCGCCAGGCCGAGCAAGCCGAGTTGGGCCAGGGTGATATTTTTGAGGTTGATCTTTGTCTTGAAATTGCCGCCGATCAGCGTCTCATAATTGAATGGCCCCACGGCGACTGAACCGTAGATGCGGTCAATCGCCACGCCGTTGCGCTCCTCCAGGTATTCCTCTTTCAGATCATCGCTATAGGCGTCGGCAAAGCGCACGCGCCCGGCCAAGCTCGTGTGACCAAAGATTTGGCTGACGAACGATGAGCGGCGGTAGACGAGCGCCGTATCAGCACTCTTCAACTTCTCGAAATAGATGCTGGACGAAAACTTGATGGCGTTGCCGCCACGGCGATACTCGTCATATTCCTTCTTCTCCACCAGCGGATTATCAGCAAGCGGCGGGATGAAATCACCCTCGGGTCGGCGTGCTTGCGCCTGAACGTAGCGCTCCTCGCTATCGAGCGAACGGCAGATACGCTCACACTGGGCGCGCACCACACCTTTGAGCGAGGGGCCGGGGAGATAGACTTGGCTGACGCCACCGCGCCGGGTACGGACAAATTCCATATCGGGGCGCGTCGGGTCAGCCCCGCCGCTCTCGCCCGCCTTGATCAAGATTGGCCCGTCAGGGGTGATCGTCAGTTCGATTAGTCCTTCGAGAAAAGTTGCCTTGTGCATCGCTAGTGCGCCTCCTGACCTGCTGCCACCTGCGTTAGCTTGGTGCGGAACGCCGTAGACCAAGCGCCAATCGTCTCGGCTGAAGGTTCCCGGTTGCCTGTGTTGTCGAGCAGCGCCAGCACATCATCGGCGTTGCCGCGCCGCAATGCGACAAAATGCCGCTTGACGCCTTGGAGTTGCACATAGCCGAGTCCGCGTGAGCGAAAGCCGCCAAGTTGCACCTCACCGCGTTCCCAGGGTTGGAGCGCCAGCAAGACCATGCCGAGTTGCCAGTCGGCAGCGTTTTCGATGCTCAGTTCAAAGTCGAAGCTCGTCCCGGCGGGAACCACCTCGTAATCGTAGAGCAGACCTTGCTCGGCGGTTTCGCTGTCGCGGTTGAGGGCCACGCCGTTGCGGATCTCGAATTGGCCGAACCAGAGCGACCGCTCAACCAGCGCGTCTTTGAAAAAGAGGCGACCGGCGAGCCAAGGCGCGCCGAAGGTCAGGTCAACTAAGGTGGATTGACTCCAGACTTGGGCATTGTCCCAATCAGGAACCTCGTGCCGCATGCGATCTTCGATCTGCTGAAGATCGCTGGCCTGATCAGGCGCAACGCTGCGGATCAGCGCCTCGATGCGCGCCCGAAACGAGCCTTTGAGCGAGGCACCGGGGATGAAAGGAGCGCCGAGGGCGTCACGCAGCACCGGCAGATCATTGCCAATCACGCTGCTGTCGCGGCCCGCACCGATGCGCAACCCCGTCTGCGTGACCAGCGCCCCCGTCACCGTCAGTCGGTTGCGGAGCGCAGCGAAGGAGTAGATCGGCTCAGCGGGCATTCGCTACCTCCCTCAGCTTATCGAACTCCCCGGTTGTCTTGGCGTAGTAAAAGGCACGATTCAAGTAGCCGAGATAGAGTTGGATTAGGCGGACATAAGCCGTGTCGTGCAGCGCCTTAATCTCAGGCATTGGGCCTGACTCTTCCTGCACATAATCTATCGCCTTGTCTGCCATTTTCTTCACCTCGCCGCGCACATCAGCGATGACTTGATGACCGAAGTCCTTTTCACCTTTGCCCCAGGCGCTCTCGTTCCGGGCAATCTGATAGCGCACAAAGTTGACGACGACCTCGACCGAGCGGGACTCAACCGCGACATTCAGCAGATTGCGCAGTTGGTTCTTTTCCATGCGCTCATTCGACTTAAGCAGCGCAGCGGTAAGGTTTGCCTGTCGCACCAGCGCGTCAAGCTGCCGGTTGAGCGCATCCTCCAGCAAAAGTTCGCGCCGCAGGGTCTGTGGATCGAGTGTATTCATGGGTTTGTTCCCCTCTCAAGGACGTGAAATTCGTCGCAGATGCGGATCTGGCCGAAGCCTTCGGCGCGGCGCTCACCGATACCGTCGTGCTGCAAGGTTGTCAAGCGTTGGCAGTCCTTTTCATCGAGTGGTTGCTTGGCCTGGAAGACAAACATGCCGCCCATCGCGAGGGCCACTGCGGTAGGTTTGGGGCGTTGCCACAACACCTGCCAACCGCCCACGGTTTTTGTCGTCGTAAAGGAGCGCAGCAGCGTGGCCTCAATGCCGGTTGCCTCTTTGAGCAGCTGTGGGCTGAACGCTTGCGTTGGCAACCAACCATGATCCAACAGGATCGTGTCGGAGAGCAGGTTAATGGTGAAGATCGTCGTAGCGGTTGGCTCCCAAGAAGTGCCGCCAAGCGCCGCATACAGCGCCGCCTGAGCCTGAAAGCGCTGCGTCATTAAGGTACTTCGACCCTGAATGGCAGCGGCATCTTCACTGTCAGTTGACAGATCCGGGGTCACAATGGCGACCGCGCCCAAGCCGCTCGTCTGCCGTGCGCCCAGGTGTGTGATGCCTGCCAGTGCAGCCGTGATGGTTTCCGTAGCGGCATCGGGGACGATCAGGCTACCAAGAAAGCGGGTTGGCTCTTTATGATAGGTAGACTCCTTTGAGGTTGACTCCTGCACCAGTAGTTTCTGTCGGGGTAATTTCTGTAGCGTGACCTCGCTAATTGCCAGCGGCGAGTATAGCCGTCCCTCTTCTGCCGTACCACGCTGCCGGTTGATAGCTACGCGGGTTAATACGCGCTGTTGCACTTGGGACGCATGATAGAGGACACTCTCATGGAGCGCGTAGAATTTTGCGCTAGCCGCCTCCCATGGTCGCCCATCGTCATCCGTCGGCGCATAGATCAGGGCCGTCGGCTCTTGGTGCTCCCAGCAGATTCGCTCATAGAGCGAGTCGTGGGGCTTGACGTTCTCCTCATCAGATCCTTTCGGCTGAATGGCGGTTGTTGGCAGCGGGCGCACCCAAGAGTCCCACATATCGTCAACGACACGGGCCGGATAGGCGTTATGGCAGCGCAGCACCCGGAAGAGTGCTTCGTCGTAGATGCCCTGTGCATTGAACCACGCGCCTAGCGCGCCGTAGATCGCTGCGCCGGGGATGTAGGGCAAGCTACTGTTGAACTGCGTACCCGGCTTGCGCTCAGGAAAGGC
>CAIRDL010000349.1 GCA_903877345.1 uncultured Oscillochloris sp.
CAGCACTGCGGCGGAGAGTGCGACGTGACGGGCCTGCGTTGCGACGGGGGTACGCCGAAGCAAAGGGGCACCAGCAAGGCCGAGGGCACGGCGAAGGAGCGTAGTCACATGGGCTGCGCTGGTCATGCTGCGGGGAATGTGGATCGCGAGGCGTTGGGCAGGGTCGGTGCGGTACTCAAGCCACTGGCAGAGTTCGCTCTTGCCCGCGCCAGCCTCGCCAACGACCAAAAAGAGACGATTATCGGCGTCAAGCGCGCCAGCAGTGATCAGAGCGTAGACCTGTTCCTCGTCAACAAAGTGACCGGCGAAGTCAGCTTCCTTGCAGAAGTCTAGGCGAATGTGGCGAAAAGGCCGATGGGTGCGAAGAAAGAGGTCGCGGGCCTTCTGGCGGCTCTCGGTCGTAAGCACTTGGTGGACGCGGGCGGGGTTCCAGGGGGCAGGATACATTGGTGGGGTCAATTCCCGCTCGCCGCTGATGCAGCAGGGCGAACCACAGGGCGATCACCGGGGACGGGGCGCCGCAGAGCACTGGCCGGAACCGTAATGACAGCGACCGTATTGCCGAGCAGATCAAAGAACTCCACGCTATAGCCGGTCTCTAGACCAGTGACAACGTGGCGCTCGACCACCGTACCAATATCGCCCGCGAAGAGTGTGTCCGCAGGGAGATCAACCCGTAGAATAACGTCTTCATAGAGCGGTAAGTCCATCGTCATCGTGAGCCTCCAGCAGGGCCAGCGTACTGACTCGGCGTTCACCGAGGAGCAGTGAGTGGGCAGCGTCGGCGTGGTGGGTCATGTGAAGCTGACCGCGTGACTCTAGGGCGAGGAGCGTCTGGGTAAGACCCCGGTGGATGCGCCCACGGGCAGTGAAGCAGGCGAACAGGTGCGAATCAATGACGCGCAAAAGGGCGTCAAGCGCGGTGGCATCGGTCGCGGCTGTCCTTGCCCAGGAGAGCGCGTGGCGGGTCAGCGCAAGCGACGGTACGATCAACAGTTCAGTGGCGCGTTCGACACGGCGAATGAGGCCAAGAAAAGCAGCGAGGTGCGCCCAAAGGGTCACCTTCTCGCCAGTCCAAGCGAAGAGATCGCGCAGCGGACCACGCTCCTGCTGATCACGCAAAGCCTGGGGCGTAATGGCGAGCGTATCGTCGGCAACCAGTTGGCGGTGGACGAAAGCGATAGCACGCTGGCGCTCATCGGGATGCGTGGCGACGTGGTGGGTGAGGAGCAGCGGGAATGGCACAGCGCGGAGGCGCGGGGTTGCAGTGTAGCGGCGTGGGCGACCATTGGCGGTGACAAGGCCAGCGATGCCAAGGAAACTGAGCGCCTCGCGCAAAGGCGCGTCGGCCAAATCATCGGGCGCAGTGCCAACCCCAGCGGGGCAAAGCTTGGCGCGCAGGTCATCGAGCGTTGCAGCGGGGGACACAGCGATGAGTGCATAGAGCTGGGCAAGCTCGGGGCCGCGCAGAGTGATGTGGCTGATCAGCAGGCGTGCGGGGGCGGTGGCGGTCATCGAAGGTTCCTGTTCACAAATCGAGAACAGTATAACATAAGGGGAGCGTAGACAGGATTTTAGATTTGCTGCAACAGGACGTGGTGCGTTTGCCAGACGGTGAAGTTGGTTGGAACCGTGGCAAGGCATGGTTCAATCCAGCTTCACCGTCTAGCAATCGCACGCAAAGCCGCAAAGCCGCAAAGCCACAAGAAGCATGTGGTTGCAGGTTTCAACTGTCAAGTTGAAATAGCCGCTTCTGAGACATGCCTAAGGCATGGTTC